>JAUWBB010000059.1 GCA_030605195.1 Bacteroidota bacterium | reverse complement strand
AATGCAAATATATAAGGCACTTGGTTGGAAGCATAGGCCTTATACCAAAAAATTAAATGTAGTGACCCAATTGTAAACTTTTAAAATGCATATCACAGAATATGAATACTTTACACTTGTGTATTTTCAACTTGGGTTAAGGTACCACCGGCATTCTGAATCTTTTTGAAGAATTGATCCTGGCCTACATTTTCTGATTGCTGGAACATCATATGCTCGAATAGATGAGCAAACCCGGTTCGCCCTACTACTTCCCTGCTCGAACCAACATGATAGACAATAGCAAGGGCAACGATTGGGTCTGAGTTGTCGTTATGCATGATTACGTCCAGTCCGTTCTCAAGCTGATACTGTTCATAATCAATTGAAAATTTTTGCTCTGTTGTACAGGCAAAACTTAACAGGAACATCAGGGACAGTATGCCCCATAAAACTTTAAAATGACTTCGTTTTTTCATTTTTTGTAGATTTAGATTTATGATTGTTAAAGATAAAAATAAAAAAAAATATAAAAAGTATCAATTTGCTGTCGGGTGTTTCCAACCGACAGATATATTTTTATTTCTATTTTGATTGTCAGGTGGAAACACCTGACATCATACTACATACCCACCATGTTTTCAAAAGCTACCCCATGCTTAAGGGATTGGAAAGGAGAAAACACCGGTCGAGGGAATATAATCTTCCTTTAATACAAGCTCAAAATAATCGTCGTTAAGGGACAGATATCCATGTTCGTAACAAAAATAATATGTTTGACCTGTTTTAGTTGTGTAGGTATTGGTGTGGAAATTAAAATTATACCCTTTCGCGATCAAATCATCTTTATGAACTTTGGTACGGCTCTCAGGATTAAGTTCGGCAAGAATTCTCCGGTTCCGGCGAAGAATATTATGAACATTCTTCATGTAGTTCGTTTCATCCCTGTTCATTTTATTGTTATAACTATTACGACACTGATCGGAACAAAACTTCTTGTCTGACCGGCCCCTGAGAACTTCTCCGCAATCCAAACACTTACTCTCCATAAAATTATATATTGAAACCGAAAGATACTAAAAAATGACTAAAATGACTAAAATGAGCTAAAATGAACTAAAATGACTAAAATGGAAGAAATTAAAGAGAATTTAAGTAATTGGAGTATTTAGAATTCCAGGCTTTTCGACTTTTTTTGAAAATAAACATACAATCTGAAGTCGCAGGATATAAGGGTCGAAGAGTGGCAGTTTCTATCATTTAAACCTTTTAGCCTTTCGACCTTTGACTATTCGACCTCTTCGACTTTTTAACCTTTCGATCTTTTAGACATTTATTATTATAGGCACTTTCAACTTTAGTCACTTTAGGCACTTCTTCATTTAGGCACTTTCAACTTCAGTCACTTTAGTCACTTCTTCATTTAGGCATTTCTTTTAAAGTAACATATTGAAATTGATTTAGTTAACCGTTTACAAGCGCTTACAAACGATAATAAACGATAATAAACGTTTATTAACCGAATAATTCAATTAGCATGGATTTAATTTGTATTGTCAGATATTCTGATAGTGCGCTTTTAAAAGAACAACAAATTATTAACTAAAAATTTAAAGTCATGATTAATTTAAGGAACAGAGTAAATCTAATCGGAAATCTGGGAGTAGACCCAGAGGTAAGGCATTTTGACGGAGGAAAAACCGTGGCCAACATCAGTATTGCAACATCGGACAGTTATAAAAATCCCGATGGAGAGAAAGTAACTAATACCCAATGGCATAAACTGGTAGCCTGGGGTAGCACAGCATTATTCGTTGAGAAATACCTGAAAAAAGGAAATGAAATTGCCATTGAAGGCAAGCTGGTTCACCGTTCGTATGAGGATAAAGAAGGCAATAAACGATATGTAACAGAGATAATGGTAAACGAAATATTAATGCTTCGTTCAAAGAACGATAGTAATTAATTCAAGCTACAAGCTACCGTGTGTTGCAAATTAAGTTAAAGAAAAAAGGCTGTACTATGTCAGTCTTTTTTTTTGTTCTACAATTTTCACGGTTAGGTTTTTACTTAAAAAATCCTTATCCTGCAAAATAATTCAGGACAAAAATAATAAGGGGCAAAGTTAACAGGCTTAATATGGTACTGACGAAAAAATTTTCTGTAGCATGTCTGTCATCGGCACCAAACGATTTGGCTAAAACCACCATTACGGCCATACATGGCATAGCAGCCTGTAAAATAACCACGGAGAATGCCGTTTGATCCATTTCCAATAACAAAAGGGTATTAACCCATTTTAACAGTAAAATCAACACAAGAGGAAGAAGTACCATTTTGTTTATGCTTAGCACAAAAACATATCCATGCCGGAATATCCCGCTAAGGTTGGTTTGAGCTAAAATAGCCCCAATGTAAATCATCGAGAGATAAATTGTCGTCTTGCCAAGCCCTTTTAATGGTATATGGATAATGTTTGGTATTTTAAATCCTATTATCATTACCGAAATCCCCAAAACAAATGCAAATGTATTGGGGTTCAGCAAGTTTTTGAAATTTTGATTAATATTTGTACTGCTACCCCTATTAAAAACGTATACACCAAAAGTCCACATAACAGTACTCGATGCTAAATAAAACAGGGTTGCATATAGTAAACCCTCACCTCCCGGAAATAAAGTATCAATTAATGGGAAACCAAGGAAAACTATATTGCCGAACATTGTATGCAGAATATGGATGGTTTCAGCCTGCTGGTCCAGTTTTTGTACTTTTGTGGAGATCAATCCTCCCAAATACATGAAAAAAATAGTCAAAAAAGAAAACAACAAAACAAGAAGGCCATTCTTAGCTATTTCAGAAGTTAATCTGATCTCTGAAAAGGTTGTAAGTATTAATAATGGAAGGGTGATATTAAAAATTAGACTGGCTAAACCTTCTTTAACCTCACGTTTTACAACATTGAGTCTTGTTGCAATAACTCCAATTACTACCAGAATAGCAAGGAAAAGGATTTGGTTTAGTATGATTTCAAATTGCATGTTGCTACAAATATATTCGATTAATTCGGATTACATAAAGAATTTAAGTATGCTATTATCACGGGAAAAATGCCTAAAGTGTAAAATGCCTAAAATAATCTAAGTCGAAGAATTATTTATACTTTCGCATTTGCAACTTTTTTTGTAACTCCATTCGTATATTTTCACACAGGGAGGAAGCTTTCGGAAAATTTCATACTAAATAAAATTATTAAAGCACACAATGAAAGGTTTTTTTGAGCGACATATTTATGGCATCCTGGGTACTATTATCGTTCATTTGATTATTGCCATAATATTCATGTTGATCAAGCTTTCCACCACTAACCAGTTGAGAACCGAAGCGGTGCTGATTAGTTTTGAATCCATTGAAGAAAAGAATGAACCTGATCTTTTGGAAATTCCGGAAAGGTTCGTAGAAATGCTTGATAATGAGGAATACTGGGCTAACATAGCTGCAAACATTGCAAGTACTGCGGATGAAGATTTTAATATTAATGAATACATAGATCAGATCAAAGAAGAGTTAATTGCCAGTGGTGAAATCTCTGAAGATAATTTTCTTGAACAAGAAAAAAACAGGATACAGGACGCATTTCTTCCAGGAGAGACAACCTTTATAGACCAATCGCAACCGGAAGAAGAGGATAGTCTTTCATCTGCTGAAATGGCGGCATCCTACAGCGGCCTCACCCGTATCTATTATAATTTGCCCGGGCGAAATCACAAAAGACTTCTTTTACCCATATATAAATGCGAAGGAGATGGAAAAGTTGTTCTGGCCATTATTGTAGATCAAAAAGGCTTTGTTCTTTCAGTCCTTGTTATGAAGGAAGTATCTTCCGCGGATGATTATTGTTTATATAATTCTGCAAAGACAGCCGCATTAAAGTCAAAGTTCAATGCAAGTCTCTCCGCACCCACACGACAAAAAGGGACTCTTACCTATCATTTTGTAGCTCAATAAATTGTCAGATAAGGGATGGATCGTTATAGTCATAAGGTTTAATTAATTCCGATGTATTTTTATCAACCCCTTTCCGAGTTATTAGCCGCGAAATGGTATGAGCCCTCATAAGATTTTGATCCAGGGGTTTTAGAAGTTTAAGCGAATCGTCCAGAGGGCGGCTGGTATCCAGCCATTCCTGCTCTTTATCCGGTTCAAGTATGACCGGCATTCGTTTTTTGAGATTATGAATTTTTGCCATCAGCGGGTTAGCTTCTGTTGTAATCAGGCTGAACGTATTATGGACTTCACCGGTATTCCTGTTTGTCCAGGTATCAAATATCCCTGCAAAAGTACAAATCTGATTATCTTTCAGATAGATATAATAAGGGTATTTTCTGTTATTCATGCTTTGCCACTCATAAAACCCCCGTAATAAAATCAAACATCGTTTTGACCTGACCGGCGCTTTATAAGAGGGCTTTTCCGTGAGGGTTTCTGCCTTTGCGTTAAAGGTTTTTGTCCGGATGCTGCCGGCCTGATCTTCATCTTTGATCCAATAAGGAATTAAGCCCCATTGAAAGAGTTTGATATACTCAGGTGAGTTTGAACAAATTACAGGAAGTTTAGGTAAAGCAAAAGCAGAGTAATAATAGCTGGGTCTGTATTCATCCGGATCAAGGAGTTTCTTATTAAATCTTCTTTCCATTTCCTCCTTAACGATGTTCAGGTTAACTGTAAAACACATGAATTGGTCTTTGGTTTATAGTTTCTGGTTCCATGATACGAGTTACGTTTATGGATTCCGGGTTCCATGTTTCGTAAATCGTCAATCGATTATTCGTCGATCGTTCATCAACAAAATCAGACATTTGAAATGCACAAATAGGTCTCATTTTTTTAAATCTCCAAAGTTACATGGTATTTAAAAACACGAAGAGGGAACTAATCTGAACGATTAACTCCCTCTTCCACTTTTCTAAATCCCGTAGGACCCAGAAAACGCCAAGTTACGGTTATTATGGCTTCCACTTTCCGGTTATATCCTTTTCAGATAGTCTCCTTTCGGTTTCTGAACCTGGTGATGCGCCACTTTTTCAAGTTTTGCATTTCCAGGTTTGGCTTTTTAAAGGACTCATAAACACCCCGTTCTTGCGAACATGGCCCTTATGAGCTGAATTTGTTCCGGTTCCCCTGTTGCCAGGAAAACGTTCCCAAATCCTCCTTTTTGAAACTCAACCAAAGAAGTAGATCCCGAAGAATCCGGCTCCGATGACTGTGATTCGGTCCGGTTCCACTTTTGCAAGTTTCCCTTTTCCGTATCAGCGCTTCTCAAGCCTGTCTTTTATCACTCACTTGGTATGAATAAATATAAATGCTCATTTAGTTCTGACCAAACATTTTAAGTTTTCCTTGTAAACAAAGTTTTCACATAGGTTATTAACAATTGTTAATAAGTCAAAATAAAGCCTAAGCATCTCATTATCAATTGTTTTAGTCAATAAATAAAAACATGAAACCAGGCCATACAAAGAGAAGAACATAGTAAACAAGTTAATTGATGAAAAAATGAATATCCAAAATCCAACAAGGAACTTAACCTGATTAATTACCTTCGGTAAGCTTAACTCCCTGCCGGTTCACAAAATAATCAGAAAGAATAAAGATTAAAGGAATACATTTAAAAGTAAAAACATCAGGAAAAAAATAATAATTTTGCATTTTAATATTATATGTATATTTACGTTTTTAAAATTCAATCCGGGTTAGTATGATTAAAAAGATACTAATCGCAAACCGTGGTGAGATTGCTGTTCGAATTATCCGTGCATGCAAAGAAATGGGAATAACCACGGTAGCCGTATATTCAGAAGCTGACAGGACCGCATTACACGTCCGTTATGCTGATGAAGCCTATTTGATTGGGCCTTCACCTTCCAATAAAAGTTATCTTGTAATTGACAACATTATTGATGCAGCAAAGAAATCAAATGCCGATGCAATTCATCCGGGATATGGATTTCTATCAGAAAATGCTGTTTTTTCAGACAGGGTGAAAAAAGAAGGGATCATTTTTATTGGTCCATCAGCCTATTCAATAAAAACAATGGGCGATAAGATCAGTGCACGTCGATGCATGACCGAAGCAGGAGTTCCCGTTGTTCCGGGAACAAGAGAGAATATCCCGGATGTAAAACTCCTGAAGAAGGCCGTTAATGAAGTCGGATTACCGGTCATGATCAAGGCTTCAGCCGGTGGCGGTGGAAAAGGAATGCGACTTGTTCAGAAAGAAGATGAATTGACAGATGCTTTGAGGGCGGCAAAATCAGAAGCTCTTGCAGCCTTCGGGGATGACTCGGTATATATCGAGAAATTCATTCAATCCACTCATCATATTGAATTCCAGATTCTTGCCGATCAACACGGAAATGTCCTTCACTTGTGTGAACGGGAATGTTCGGTTCAGAGAAGACATCAAAAAGTGGTTGAAGAAACTCCTTCTCCTCTTATAACACCCGAAATAAGGGATGAAATGGGAAAATATGCTATTGCTGCTGCAAAGGCGGCTAAATATGAAGGGGCAGGCACCATTGAGTTTTTGGTGGATGATGATTTGAACTACTACTTCCTTGAAATGAATACCCGGCTCCAGGTTGAACATCCTGTAACCGAACTTGTCCTGGGAATTGATCTGGTTAAAGAGCAAATAAAAATTGCAGAAGGAAATAAAATTTCCTGGTCTCAATCGGAAATCATACAAAACGGTCATGCCATTGAATGCAGGGTTTATGCTGAGGATGCAGATAATAACTTTATGCCCAGTCCGGGGTTTGTTCAAAAAAATATTGAACCGATGGGCTTTGGGGTCCGTTGTGACGGGTATGTTTATGAAGGCTTTGAAATTCCCATTTATTACGATCCCTTGATATCCAAACTGATTACATGGGGAAAAACAAGGAAGGAAGCTATAGAAAGGATGAAACGGGCATTAAGGGATTATTCCATTATGGGAATTAAAACTTCATTGAACTTCCTGCATAGGATCATGGAAACCCCGGATTTTTACATGGGTAAATACAACACCAATTTTATTGAAAAGAATAAGGATTTCCTTTTTACTCATGGTCTGGAAAAAAATGAAGCAAAAAGAATAGAAGATTTAGCCATGATTACTGCTTTTCTGGAATATAATACCCAATTAACAAACGGTAACAATATTCCATTGGTTGCACAAAATAGTCAATGGAAAGATTTTGGAAGAAAAAAAGGCGTTCAGCAAAGGTTATAAATTTTTAAACAAAATTTTAGTATTTTGGAAATCTCAATAAATAACCAAAACAGCAATATTGAAGTAATAAAGCAGGAGGGCAATAAATTCCAAATATCCCTGAATGGGAGAACTTTAGATCTGGATATAACTAAAGTTGAGAAGGGAATTTATTCCATATTGATCGATGGTAAATCATACGAAATGGAAGTTGTTCCGGGTCGTAATAAGAAGAATTATATTATCGGGTACCATGGTTTATCATATGATATTGAAATCATTGACTCTGAGGCTAAATATTTAAAAAACAAGCAAAACACAAACACAGAAGATGATGATGATCAAAATTCCATTTCATCTCCAATGCCAGGTAAGGTTATCAAAATCCCCATAGAAGTAGGTGAAAAGGTTAAACCAGGACAGACTCTCATCATAATATCGGCTATGAAGATGGAAAGTGAATATAAGGCCAAACGAGCAGGAGTAGTAAAAGAGATTTTTGCCAAAGAAGGGGAAACCATCGAGGGTAACCAATCCTTAATTTTAATTGATTAACCTCCCGGTTTTAAGGATTTCAACCGGAAATCACATTCCTCCGGAAATAAGAACCGTATCTCGAAATCCTCTCTTCAAGACCGATTTTCAATCAAACATATTATAAAATCTAATTAGTGTTTGTCCATAAAGTCAAAGATTTTCATAAATGAAGCACCAAATAATTTGGTACTTGATATTTGTGATTTTCATATTTATAACTAAAACTTTTTGTTTATTGACAGACTCTAATTAATTGAGTCATTAACTTAAATTTCTTGTAACCATGTCAACATTGGAAGAAAAATACAAAGTATTTCAGGAACGAAATCAAGCTGCTGAATTAGGAGGTGGAAAAGATAGAATTGAAAAACAGCATAGCTCAGGGAAGAAAACTGCACGCGAACGAATTAACGATTTAATTGATCCGGGAACCTTTGTCGAAACCGACAAACTCGTGGTTCACCAGTGCAGGGATTTTGAAATGGATAAAAGAAAAATTTCAGGAGACGGAATCATAACAGGATATGGAAAAATAGATGGACGATTGGTGTATGTATTTGCACAGGATTTTACCGTTTTTGGTGGCACCCTGTCGAGAACCAATGCTGATAAAATAGTAAAGTTAATGGATATGTCCATGAAGATGGGAGCTCCTGTGATTGGACTTAACGACTCAGGCGGAGCAAGGATACAGGAAGGTGTTCGGAGTCTGGCCGGGTATGCCGACATATTTTACATGAATGTTATGAGTTCAGGCGTTGTTCCGCAAATCTCTGCCATTCTTGGTCCTTGTGCCGGCGGAGCAGTATATTCCCCGGCTTTAACCGACTTTATCGTGATGGTAAAAAAGACAAGTTACATGTTTGTAACCGGGCCTGATGTTATTAAAGCTGTTACACACGAAGATGTGACAAAGAATGCACTTGGCGGAGCAATGACCCATAATACAAAAAGTGGCGTTGCTCATTTTGCGGCTGAAGATGATGAGCAAGCTATGATGATAATCAGGGAGTTGCTGAGTTTTCTGCCATCCAATAATATGGAAGACCCACCCGTAAAACCTTGTCTCGATGATATCAACAGGGAAGATGAAAAACTTCAGACTATTATCCCTGCTGATCCCAATAAGCCTTACGAGATTAAAGAAATTATAACCTCCGTTGCTGATGATCATAACTATTTTGAGGTTATGCCCTATTATGCCGAAAACCTTATTATCGGTTTTATTAGATTAAATGGAAGGCCTGTTGGAGTTGTTGCGAATCAACCTGCTGTCCAGGCCGGCGTTCTCGATATAAACTCATCTATTAAAGGAGCCAGGTTCATAAGATTTTGTGATGCCTTTAACATACCCATCATAACATTTGAAGATGTTCCAGGATTCCTCCCAGGCACAATCCAGGAGTTTGGAGGAATTATTAAGCATGGAGCACAATTGTTATATGCTTATTGTGAAGCTAATGTGCCTAAAATTACTTTAATTACCAGAAAGGCATACGGAGGTGCATACTGTGTTATGGCGAGTAAGCATATTGGTGCGGATGTTAATCTTGCGTATCCTACAGCAGAAATTGCCGTAATGGGAGCTGAGGGTGCTGTAAATATCCTTTACCGGAATGAAGAAGATAAAGCAAGCAAGGTTGAAGAATATAAAGCTAATTTTGCCAATCCGTATAAAGCGGCAGAACTCGGATATATCGATGAAATTATAAATCCAAGAGAAACCCGGAAGAAACTCATTCAGGCCCTCGAAATGTGTAAAAACAAAGTACGTTCAAATCCCCCCAAAAAACATGGAAATATTCCCCTGTAGGCATTTCTTTTTTAGGCACTTTCAACTTTAGGCACTTTAAACTTTAGGCACTTCAGGCATTTCTTTTCCAGGCATTATTTCTTCAGGCACTTCTTCCGGAATTCTTTTCCGAAGAATCCCGGGTGGTTTATTATTGAATAAAACTCATCAATATACTGAAGCGTGCTTTCAAGGTGATAACTATCAAGTAAGGAAAAATTCTGATACAAATCATAGATTTCTTGCTTCTTCGAATTAAAAATAGAAAAATAGAATTTCATTTCTTTTCTTGATTTGCAAATACCTGTAAATGAACGGTCTGAGCCATTATTTTCCCATCCTTTTAAACTCATGCGATAGGGTGCATCAATAATTCCTGCCCAGTCAAAATCATACGGAACAGGAATATACGGCTGAAAAGGGTCGAGTAAAATGAGTTTTATATTATGGAGGAGTATTATTGACCAATCATTATTAATTATCAAGTACTGAAACAATGTAAATATGGTAAAATTGTGCTCTTCCATATTCCTGACGGAAAAGTTTTTAACGTTTAATATCTCCCCTCCATTTCGTTTGGCAACGTGTTTGGGGCGTTCAATAAGAAAAGCATAACTTCTTATGGAATCCGAAGGAAAGTTTTCATCGAGATAAGTTATATCCAATAAGCGAACCCTGAAACTAAAGGGTGTTATAATATTATAGAGCTTGTATATCAGGTATTCCTTAAATACAAATTGTTCATATTCAGGGTACCCACTCATGCAATGGGTTACCAGTTTTAACCAGTTATGTCCTTCAAATAAGGTGTTTTTAGTGCTTTTACCATTAAAATCAATTCTTAACGGAGGGAAATTGCAATGTTCCGGATCCTTCCTGAAATTGCCCCTGGTACTAAGCTTGACTTTTAAGCTGATGGTTTTCCCAAATTTATCAACATAACGGAGAATAGCTCTGTGCTTTCCGGGATTCTCTCCCATATCCATTCTTACCGTATCAATTTGTGTTAATATACTCACCTGCAGAATCTCATCTGATTCGAATAACCGGTTAAAGGGATCCTTCGACTGAGATAATGATAAATATCCACAAAGAAAAAAAACAGAAAGAACCAAAAGTCGTCTGGAAATAAAATTGGTCATTTGTATAATGCTTTTTGAATAATAAAAGGTTTCTATAGATGATAGCTATTTCCGTGCCAATCTTCACAACTAATTTTGTATCAGAAAAATAGGATTTTTTTATTTCCAATAAGAAAAATGATCTTGATAAATTTTGTTCGAAACCGGACAGGTAATATTCAAAACCGAACATTAAAAAGGTTAAGGCTAGGATTGAGGAGGAAGATTCAAGGGGCCATGGGGCGGGGTGCGGAGAGCGAAGAGCGGAGAGAGCGGAGGACAGGGTTGTAGAACGACTCTCCTGCCGAAGGCATTCCTTTGGAAGGGTCGTTATTAACTGGTTATTCGGATGAAAGATGGGTTGCGAGATATAGGTATACAACCCCGACAGTGGTTTTACACCCTGTCGGGGGTTGAAAGGAATTTCGGATCGTGAATTTTATGTCTATTCAGCCTAATATTAAAAAGTAAATTAAATTATTTGTAACTAATCAGTCCTTTTTCTGAAAA
>JAUWBB010000088.1 GCA_030605195.1 Bacteroidota bacterium | reverse complement strand
ACACGGAGAGGCGGATTTTCTCTGTGTAACTCCGTGAATCCTCCGTGTAGCCCTGTGCAACAACCTTGAAAATTGTCCTTTTACATAAGATGGATTAAACAAAGATACATTTAATCCCCAGGGGATAAAAGGATAGTTTATTCCTTGTTAAAAAAAAAAGTCAGGGCATGACTCCAAGTCAGACCCTGACCAACAAAAATACTAAACCGTACTTTGATTAAAGTTTTTCACCAATTCCGGTTTTGGATAATCCTTATATACCTGTTCTGATTTTGCAATTTCCTCCTCCGGAAGGGTAAAGTTTGTCAGTTCTCCTGCAAAGTATTTCTCATACGAGCCCATATCCATTAAGCCATGACCGCTAAAGTTTACAAGGATCACCTTTTCCTTCCTCTCCTCGCCGGCTTTTTTCGCCTCATCAACCAGGCATGCCAATGCATGATTCGTCTCCGGGGCAGGAATGATTCCTTCCGTCCGGGCAAAAAGAACACCGGCTTCATAAGCATCAAGCTGGGTGATTGCTTTTGGTGTAACCAATCCGTCGTTTATTAACTGGCTGAGGGTCGGTGCAATTCCATGATATCTCAATCCCCCGGCATGAATGGGTGGAGGAATAAAAGCATGTCCCAGACTATGCATGGGTAACAGGGGAGTATATTTTGCCTCATCACCATGATCATAAACAAAAGGAGCTTTAGTGAGTGTGGGGCAGGCAACCGGTTCCACCGGATAAATTTCAATCTGTTTCCCATTGATCTTATCATAAATAAAAGGATAAGACAGGCCTGCAAAATTGCTGCCTCCACCGGCACAACCGATGATAACATCCGGGAAATCACCAACCTTTTCAAGTTGCTTTTTGGCTTCCAACCCGATTATAGTTTGATGAAGCATTACATGGTTTAAAACGCTTCCCAGAGAATATCTGGTGGTTCCTGATGTGTCGGTTACGGCTGTCTCAATGGCTTCACTAATCGCGAGTCCAAGACTTCCCGGTGTATCCGGATGTTTTTCCAGAACAGTCCTGCCGGCATTGGTACGGTTGCTCGGACTGGAATAGCATTTACCTCCCCAGGATAGCATCATAATTTTGCGATATGGTTTCTGTTCGAAACTCACTCTAACCATATACACTTCGCATTCAAGACCGAACTGGTTACAAGCAAACGACAAAGCACTGCCCCATTGTCCGGCACCGGTTTCGGTCACCAGCTTTTTTATTCCGAATACCTTATTGTAATATGCCTGAGCGACGGCGGTATTTGGCTTGTGGCTTCCTGGAGGGCTAACGCTTTCGTTTTTTAAATAAATTTTAGCCGGAGTGTTCAGCACTTTTTCTAAATTGAAAGCCCTTATCATCGGTGTCGGTCTCCAAATCGAATATACTTCGAGTATCTCTTCCGGGATATCAATCCACCGTTCCGTACTCATTTCCTGCTCTATCAGGTTCATGGGAAAAACAGGAGCAAGTGAATCCGGACCGATTGGTTTGCCATCCGGTCCTAATGGCGGATTCATTTTAATCTCTGCCAATATATTAAACCATTGTCTGGGAATTTCTTGTGCTTTAAGGGTAATTATTTTTTGTTTCATTTTTTTTTGTTTAAAGAGTTTAACTTATTTTAATTTCATTATAAATTTTCAACTGTTGGGCTACCCGCCTGCCATTGCAATGACTCGAGCTTGGACGGGCAGGAAGCCCCTTATTACTTTTTATTCTTAATCCCCACTTTAAATGGCAGGGTTAGTCATTGTTTATCAATTTTTCATGTTCGCCATCGAAAGATGACTCTTCCCCACCAATGTATTAACTGTTCATTCATAACATTCAATTTTTTGTGTAAAAAAAAACCGCCGGAAAAATTCCAGCGGTTTTTAAATCTTGCTATTTATTGTTAAACAAAAATGATTACCGGACTAAATCTCTCCCTATGAAAAAAATCAATCGCCACCACCAGCTCATGTACAATCCGTAAATCATTTTCGAATGTATTATCGTTTAATTTTCTTTTGAACTTGTAAAGGAAAGAAAAAAAAATAGAAAAAAATATTAATTACTAACTAGTTGAAATAAATCGTTTAATTATAAGCTCAAGTTGCAGTCGAACATATTGGAAGAATGAAAAATTTCATAGCGTTATAATGTGCGAAATCGTACATACATAGTTCATTTCCGTACGATTATAAAAAATCAATCTAAATAAGAAAAACAGATAAAGAACTTAATAGTAAAAGATTAGCAATTTTGGCATAAAATGTGTTCAACATTACTTCTGGTTACTGATTAAAGGTGATCCAAAGAATTTAATAACGGATAAATTTTTTAATTAAGGCGTTCTTTTTCATAAAAAACAACCCCCGATTTCGTACAAACCGGGGGTTGAAGTCAACATCTTCTTTCTACCGGCGAGATAAAAAGAAAAATGAAAAGGGTAAATATACAAAATCATAGGTAAAAATACAAATAGGTTTAAAATAGATTGCTAAATTACTATTCTACTTACCACATTATTTACCCATGTCATTCTCCTTTTAAAATCACCAAAACAAGCAGGATGTTGATAGAGTGCAGGTAGCTTCCGGGCAACCGGGGTTACCTGCATTTCGAAAAAGGCCACGAATCAGGAAATTATGGGTACGGGAATTCCTACGGGCTGAATAAATTTCAGCGGAGTAGAATTGCTGTATTCATATGATTATGTTAACTCTATTATTAACCTAAAATTTTTTTTATGAAAAACAAAGTAAGTATCCTTCTTACGATTCTGTTCCTTTGGGGCTGGCAAATCACACTGGCCCAAGAGAGAACAATTACCGGTACAATTACCGCTGCTGATGATGGCTCAACTTTACCTGGCGTATCAGTAGTTGTTAAAGGTACAACCACCGGGACTATTACAGATCTGGATGGCCAATATTCAATTAATGTACCGGTTGATGGAGAAATTCTTGTGTTTTCATTTGTTGGAATGAAAACCGTTGAACTCCCTATTGAAAGCAATACCATTCTGGACCTTGTGATGGAACCCGATGTTCTGGGTCTGGAAGAGGTAGTTGTTACTGCGGTTGGTATCCGGCGCGAGAAAAAAGCGTTGGGCTATTCGGTGGAAAGTGTTGATGGAGCTCAATTGCAGCAAGTTGCAGAACCTGATGCATTAAGGGCCCTACAGGGGAAAATACCTGGAGTTAATATTACCAGCGCCAGTGGTGCACCGGGAAGTTCTACACGCATTACTATCAGGGGTAGTTCTTCTCTACTCGGTAATAACCAGCCATTGTTTGTTGTTAATGGTATCCCGTTTGACAATAGCAGCAATAGTTTATTTTCCGGATTGGGAGATGGTTCTTCATATGGTAGCAGAATTGGAGACCTTGATCCGAATAGCGTTGAATCAATTACTGTGCTTAAAGGCGCAGCTGCTGCGGCATTATATGGTTCAAGAGCAGCGAACGGAGTTGTGATAGTAACAACAAAATCAGGTAGTGCCACAGCTTCTGCAAAAGGTATGGAAATCACCTATAATGGTTCTTTTGGAATAGAAAAAATTGCCAATCTTCCCGAATATCAAAACACGTACGGAACAGGTACGAATTTCAATTACGCGCAGGCAAATGGTTCCTGGGGATCGCCTTTTATTGGCACCAGACCTTATGCTACAACCGATTCCATTGCACACTGGTTCGACGGACGCACCGGAATGGAAGAATATTGGGGAACCAGCGTTCCATATCGAGCCTACCCGGATAATGTAAGGAACTTGTTTGAGACAGGGGTTGTTATTGATAACTCACTGACTATAAGTGGTGGAGCCGAGAATTCAGCTGTTTCTATGACTGTATCACATGTAAAGAACGATGGATATGTGCCCACAACAAATTATACAAGAACTAATGTTAGTGTTGGGGGAAATACCAAATTGGCTAACGGATTCAATGTTGGCGGTTCGGTTTCGTACGTAAGAAGTGGTCAAAAAGCTGTACAAAGTGGTGTGGGAGCATTGGGAAACACTAATAAATCAGCCTTTGCCAGAGCTTTATATTTAGGAAGAAACTGGGATGTACATGGTCAAATCTACATGAATCCTGTTACTCTTGGAAGCGAATTCATGGTTGGAAGAGGGCAGGCAGATAATCCACTATGGTCGTATGAAAATGCAGGATTTATCTCAAATACAGACAGGGTGACTGCGAATGTGGATCTCGGATACGATGTAACTGATTGGCTGAATTTCAGTTACAAAGTAGGTGTTGACTCCTACAATGACAGGCAGAAAGATTTCATCAGGCCTGGATCCACCGGAGCACAGGGCCTGGGAAGAGTAACATTATATGATGTATCATGGGAAGAGATCGAATCAAACTTCATGATAACCTTTAATAAATATTTTGGCGATTGGAATTTAAGAGCAATTGCCGGGAATAATGTGAACCAGAGAACGAGAGATGCACAGGCAATTCAAGGATCCAACTATGTTGTTTTTGATATTGATGATTTGGACAACACAAATGCTGTGGTTCCTTTAGGTGGAACATATTCACAAAGCAGGATTTTTGGTATTTTTAGCGACATCAGTCTTGGCTACAAAGGATGGGCTTATCTGGGCCTTACAGGAAGGAATGACTGGTCATCCACACTACCAAAAGAAAACAAAAGTTACTTCTATCCGGCTGTAACCGGATCTATTATACTTACCGATGCACTAAATATAGAATCTGATCTTATAAATTTACTAAAACTGAGGGCAGCGTGGTCGCAGGTGGGTAACGATACAGATCCGTATCTGATCAGGCCCGTATACCTGATAAACAATTATTATGGCACAATGCCCAGGCCTACAGCGGAGCTACCTTTCACGCCAACAAGCGGTTCAACATCAGCCGGTGCATCGCTCAGCAACCAGGAAAGAGATCCAAATCTAAAACCTGAACGGACAAATGAGGTTGAATTTGGAGTGGATGTATTTACTCTTGACAGCAAATTTGGTATTAACTTCACATATTACAAAAGGACTGCTAAAGACCAGATTGCACCTGTTTCCCTTCCTGTAAGTACCGGCTTCAGCCAGTTGCTTACTAACTTCGGGAAGGTGGAAAATGAAGGTGTGGAAATGGGAGTTCATATTACACCTGTTGAAACTTCTTCAGGATTCCGTTGGAACATCTTTGGAACATTCACACATAATAAAAACGTGATTATAGAGCTGGCTGACGGAGTAGATGAAATTACCATATTGGGTTCAAATGTTGCTGCTCAATCTAGCTATTTTGCCGGCCAAGTGTCATCTGTATTAAGGCCGGGACAGGAATACGGATTGTTGAAAGGATCGGTGGACATGAGGGATCAGGATGGAAATCTGCTGATTGACCCTTCGAATGGACAAATGATTCGCGATCCGAATCCTGCTATTATTGGTAATCCAAATCCGGATTTTACGGTAGGGGTTACAAACACATTTTCATTTAAGGGTATTCGACTTTCTGCAGTTTTTGACTGGAAAGAAGGAGGAGATCTTTATTCCAACACCGTGTTGTCCATGCTGGGAAGGGGCGTTACTAAATTTAACGAAGAAAGGGAAATGATGAAAATTATCCCGGGAGTATACGGTGATCCGAATACATATGAACCTTTAATGGATGGTGAAGGAAACAAGATACAGAATACCACCATGGTAGAAACCAATACCCTGTTTTTCGGTGAGACATTTGCCATTAATGCAGCGAATGAATGGTCTGTGTTTGATGCAACGGTTTACCGGTTAAGAGAAGTAGCCATAGCTTATGACCTGCCAACTTCATTACTTGAAAAAACACCATTTGGCAGAGTATCTATCTCCCTTATTGGCAGGAACCTGTGGTTTTATGCTCCGCATTTTCCAAAACACACGAATTACGATCCGGAGATCAATCAATACGGCAACTCCAATGTTCAAGGCATAGAATACAGCACAACACCTTCTACCAGAAGGTTTACACTCAATATTAGCTTAACATTTTAACCCTGAAAAATAATGAAAAAGATGAAAATAAAATATTTTATATCAATTCTGCTTTCATTGGTACTTGTTCTGTTTTCCAGTTGTGAAGATTTCCTCGATATCAATGATGATCCGAACAATCCAACGGATGTTCCTATAAGTCAATTATTAAGCACCGTTGAAGTGGATATGGCAGGTTCGATGGGGGCATCAGTAGGAGGTTTATCAGGATACACTTCTGCAATGGTGCACCAAATGTTCCAGAGAGGTAATACACATCAGTTCTATGATCTTCAGGGAACGGATTTTGAAGTACAGACACCCTGGAATATAATGTACTCAAGGCTTTTAACGGACGTACGTCAGATTATTAGTTTAGGTACCGAAGATGAAGGCAATGAAGACTGGCACTATGTGGGAATATCCCAAATCATAAAGGCCTATACATTCAGTGTTCTTGTCGATATCTGGGCCGATGTACCCTTTACTGAGGCCAATCTCGGATCTGAAATTCGAATGCCTGTATACGACAATGGCGAAAATATCTATCCACAATTATTCACCCTGATTGACGAAGGCATAACAAACCTTCAGAAAACATCGAACCTTTCGCCAGGTACCGATGATATAATTTACCAGGGAGATCTTAGCCTGTGGATCAAATTTGCTAAGACACTCAAATTGAAAATGTACAACCAGATAAGGCTTGTACAGGATGTTTCTACTGAGATAAATGCCCTTCTGGCTGATGAAAGCCAGTTGATCGGATCCGGTGATGATTTTGAATTTCCATATGGTGCATCACTCGCACCAATGAACAGAAACCCGGCTTATCAGCAGGAATATTCACCCGGCGCAGGATATTTTTATATCAACCCTTATTTTTACGAGATCCTGACCGGGCAAAATACTTTCTTCCCGGTAGAAGGAAACCCGTATTTGGGTATTACAGATCCCAGGGTGCCGTATTATTTTTATAACCAATTAGCTCCGGGGCAAGCAGCAGAAAATCCGGTTGCATATAGAAACGGAGATTTCCTCTCTATTTATATGTTTTCATACAATATTGATCCGAATGAAGGATTTGACCAGGCTTCTTCGCAGACCATTGCAGGACTTTATCCAATAGGAGGCAGGTACGATGACGGAAACGGTGGAATTGCTAATTTTAATGGTGCCGGTGATACACCCCAACGGATGCTAACTTATTTTTCAAGGTTGTACACACAGGCTGAATTAGCTATTGCAGGAGTAACCTCTCAGAATGACTCTTTGTTGCTGGCTCAGGCTATACAAGCTTCTTTTGATAAGGTCAATGAGGTAGCATCTGCTGCCGGTGCACCTTCCATTGCTCAAGCTGACATCGACACTTACATAAGTTCAATAATGTCGTTATACGCCAGTGCAGATAATGCAGGGAAACTGCAACATATCATGACACAAAAGTGGATAGCAAGTTTCGGTTTCGGTATCGATGCTTACAATGATTACCGGCGTACCGGATATCCTGTGTTACATGATGGTAATACCGACAACCTTGACATAACGGTGAGGACCAGAGATTATCCGGCTTCATATCCATGGAAAACAGCTGATTTGCAAGTAAATAAGAATGCCCCGGCTCAGAAAAACATAACGACGTTCAACGTATTCTGGGATGCTAATTAATAACCTTTAAAATTAAAAAGAAATGAAGAACATTAAATATTTATTACTGATTATTGGCATAATTTTAGCCTTTCAATCGTGCGAAGACGAGGAGAAAATACGGCTTCCGGAATTTGAGGATGCAGCTAATGTAAGGATACAGCTAGATCCGGATTACTCTTCACTCGATGCTTCAGACATAACAAATGCGAAACTGGTATTCTCTGTTTTTTCTGAAAATAAAAACATTGAATCTGTTGTAGTTAGTGCTGTTTATTATTCTTTTCAGAATGATTCCACTACGCATCCGGTAGAAATCCTGAGTCTTACCCAATCGGATTTTGATGCTGCTGATGGCGCAATCCGGAACCAGGAATTTACAGCGCAATTTCTGGCTACACAATTCGGATTGCCCGGCGGATCGAGCGATTTGGGCGGAGGTGACCGGTTTGATTTTTTTAACCTCACAACATTAACGAACGGTATGGTGTTCCCTGATACAATATTATCGGAGACAGATCATGAAACCGTAAACGTTACGCCAAACATTATCAACAGTTCAGGTACAACAAGTTTTACTGTTGGCTTCACTGCTTATGTAGCATGTCCTGTTCCAGACGGTTTCGCACTGGGTGATTATATGTTTGAACAAATTGCAGGCCCAGCCGACCCATTCTTCGGTAATCCGACCAGGTGGGCAAATGAAGTGGTTACACTAACCCAGGTAAGCCCTATCGAACGCACATTCAATGGGACATATTTTACATTTGATAATGTTGGGTTTAACTTCTTGCTGATCTGTGGCAATGTGTTGGTTGGAACAACTGCCTCAGGAATAGGTTGTGGAGGACCAGGTTTAAATTGGACAGGTGCCACACCACCCGGCACTTATGATGAGCTCGATGATAGTGTTATTCTTATAGAAATTATGGAAAATGTGGATGGTGGATGTGGATTGCCGGCTGCAGAGCCAATGACTTTGATACTTACAAAAATCAATTAATTATCGTTTTTTCGTGCAAATTAAAATTAAACACTATTAGATATGAAAAAAGTTAAAAACTTAATATTAACAACAGTTATCTTAACACTGTTGGGCTCCTGTGTTGATAACTACCAGGATGCTAATCCGCCAAGACCCTTAGACGGGCCATATTTCACACTGAGTGCGGGCGGAGATGTATTGGAAACCCCCGAAAATGGTAGTTTCATTGGTGCTGATCAGACTATTGTTTTCACCCTGCTAATAATTAATTGCCAGGGAGGCATTGATTCGGTGGGTGTTACGGTTAATGAAGAAGATCTCGGTACTGCTGTAGTCAATGAAGCTTCTCTTAGTGCAGTAAAGGGCAATATCCAGGGTGAAATTACGGTTAGCTACACTACTGTATCACAAGTTCTGGAAGAAACCGATCTTGAAATTGATGTAACATTGTACGACGGGCAACAGGAAATAGACTGGTTTGGCCGAACTATAGATTACAGAAAGTCAGCAACCGAATCTTATGAAGTTACTTTAGTTGTTTGTACATCTACAGGTCTCGCGGGCGAATACAATTCGGTTGCAAATGGTTTTTTTGGTGACGGAAGCGGAGGACCTGATGCAGCTTATTCTGATCTGCTGGCCGAAATAATAATAACGGAGATACGGCCCGGTTTGTACCTTATTGATGATATGACTTTCGGCCTTTACCCTCAGTTGTATGGTGATCAAGCAGTACCCGGCCGTGTTGAATTGTGTGGCGATGAGATCAGCGACAAGGGAGATACGGACCATTATGGTGATCCATTTACTATTTCAGGTACATTAAATGGTGATGGCACAGTGAACCTGACCTGGCAAAATACTTATGGTGACAGAGGCACTGTTGTGTTGACTCCAATATAAACCTGATAAAGATTTATTCTTAATCCCCACTATTATTAAATGGCGGGGATTTTTTTATTTTTTAGACA
>JAUWBB010000375.1 GCA_030605195.1 Bacteroidota bacterium | reverse complement strand
ATGGTATTTAATATCTGCCTGGACTTTGAGAATGGTAAATCTGCGGCTTAATTTGACTTTCTTTCCCCAGGGTGAATTGTGAAGTTTCCGGAAAATCCTTTCTGTGGGATATTTCAATATCTCCGGATAATTTAATTTCCTTATAATTGAGCTGTTTAAAGGATAGTTGTCGATTGTTTGAAAATATATCTTTTTAGCGGTCTTTTCTGATTCAAAATAGGTTAACAAAACATTCAAACCGGTTCCAAATCCTACTTCAAGAATATTCAATGAATTTTTATTGTTTTGGTAAAAACCTTCTTGAATAAAAATGTGTTTGGATTCCTGAATTGCTCCGTGGATTGAATGGTAATGTTCGTCCAATTCTGGTACGTGCAGTGTATGTGAACCGTCGGCAGTTTTAATGATCTCTAGCTTCATTCAATCATCCCTTAAATTAGTTCACTGTTGCCTTTCAGTCCGGCAGGCAGCCACTTCAGTGGCTGTAACAAATCGCATAAATAACATATACAGCCCGTCAGGGCTTGAAAGGGAATAAATCACCAGGATATTTTGGGATCACATCAATTTTGCATATGACATGATACTGAATATAGAACATTTCTTATTTCAATTTCAGCCAATCAACCTCTTCAAGTGTATCGGGATTGATTACTACCATTTCAACATTTTTTCCTTCAACAGTGAACAGGCAAACGGCGGTCTGGGTTGAAAAGCCGGAAACAAAAGGGGTCCAGGGAGTATTCTCCTGGGCATAATAAGGCGCACCTCCTGCTCCGTTATTTATCTGGTATATAGTCCTTTCTAATGTAATTTCCCCCCCCGTGTAATCTTCAGGATAAATTTGTGTTCCGGGTCCCAGTTCTGTTTTGCAATAATTATGTTCATCACCCGTCAGAAAAGCTACAACTTTATCACTGTGGTTAATAGCCAGGTCCAGAAGCTGATCCCTTCTTTCGATAATCCCTTCATCCACCGGTTGTCCTGCAACCCAGGGGCGGTAGGTGTTATTTCCGTTATACCACATGTCGCTAGATACGTGTCCCCCGTTTGGAAAGAGTGGAGTGTGAATCGTCACAAAAACATGGTCAATCGTTGGATCCATTTCAAATTTCCTCAACGTTTTTTTAAACCACTTTAGCTGATTATCCATTACATAGCCGTGAATATTTCCGCCAACCGTGGGAACGAAGAATGTGGATCGAGTATACCAGTAATTCGAATTCAAACAAACAATAGCAACATTGTCGTAGGTATAATAAAACACATTCTCATCATAAGAAGGGAAATCTTTATGCTCCGGGTCGGGATCATAATTTGATCCGTCTTCACTTTCAGGACCGTTATGCGGATTGACTACAACAGATGAAAACAATGCTTCGGAAGATTCGGTATCATAGGGAAACTTGTCGATAGACACATTGTATTGGCGAATGGTATCGTGAAAGATAATATTGTATGATTCATGATTTCCCATGCCCATTGCTACTTGAAAATGATGGGCAAAAGGTGCAACACTATTCTTCCAATTGTGATATTGCAACAACATTTCGTCCCTTGAAGTAAGGTAACCGGTAATCAGATCACCGGTAAACTGTGCAAAAGCAACACCGTATTGAGCGCTTACTGCCATTATCTTTTTCGCTATGTATACATTTGCTCCATAGAGGTTTCTCTCACCCCAACCACTTCCACCACGGGAATCGCTGGAATAAGAAAAAGCAAACCTTTTTCTGGTTCCTGGTAAAGGGCTTGTTTTAAAAGTATAACTTTGTTCCAGTTCACCATACCGGATGGTATATGAATACCTGGTATCCGGCTCCAAGCCTGAAATTTCTATTTCATGTTGGGTTGCTTCTGTTTTGTCCTTAAATATCATGTTATCCACCTCAATTTCACATTTTGATTTTTCACTGGTTTCGAATGAAATGATTACCCCGTCAGGTTTCAGTAAGTTAATAAAAGGTCCACTGATTATTGTGTTAACAACTTCGAAAGGGCCGGTTCCCGTAAAACTTAACTTTCCATCATAAATGATGCTTCCGTATTGATTAATTACCCTGTAACCTATTGTTCCTTTTCCGGATTTTTCCCATCCGCTCATATCATATTTTCCTCTAAGATGATTGAAATTAACAGAGGTTTTGCCCTTTTCAATGTTGGAGGATTGGAAATGGTATACCGGATGCGGATGTTTTGAATCCGAATAATTTATTAAGCCGAATAACAACCGACCGTTAAGTCCTTCATTTTTGAAATCAAAAGCAATTCCTGTTTCTGTACCTCCCGGGCTCCCTTTCATCTGAGGCAGCGTATATTTCGGGTATTTCCAGGTCTGAAATAATTTCGTTCCACTCCCGGAGAGAATATACATTTTATCATCTTCGTCAGTATATAAGCTGGAGAGAGACTTAGGAATTCCGGTTTTATTAGCGGTTGCCTGGGATAACCCTGTTACCGGGAATAGGAACCAAATAATAAAAATGATTTTGGCGATTTTCATGATCAAGTATTATTTTAGTTAAAAACCATAATTCTTTTTGAAATTATTTTTTAGAAATATTGGTGGTTTATATTCAAAACCCGAACATTCGTGGGAGCCATAAACTTAATTCAGGTACGTATGTTATTACCAACAAAACTAAAATCATTGCAATAAAAAACGGCAGCAAAGGTTTGACAACCTGACCAATTCCAACATCGGCCACACTGCATCCAATAAACAACAGCGATCCTACGGGTGGCGTACATAGCCCCACACTTAAATTCAGCACCATGATAATTCCGAAATGTATCGGGTCCAGACCCAGTTGGGTGGTAACGATAGGAAGAAAAATAGGCGTAAAGATCAATACCGCCGGAGTCATATCCATAAAAACTCCTACCAGTAACAGAATGATATTAATGATTAAAAGTATTACAATGGGGTTATCACTAACAGAAAGAAGACTGGCGCTTATCTCCTGGGGAATATTTTCATAGGAAAGAACCCAGGATAATCCCATTGAG
>JAUWBB010000114.1 GCA_030605195.1 Bacteroidota bacterium | reverse complement strand
AATACTTTTTTCCCTTTATAAATCATAAAAATGAAATCGCACATGTTTTCAGCGACATTCATATCGTGGGTACTAAAAATAACAGTAGCACCATTTGTCTGTAATTCAAGAATTGCAGACCTTAGCACATCAGTATTTACCGGATCAAGGCCGCTAAATGGCTCGTCAAGAATAATTATTTCCGGTCTGTCGATAATAGTTGCAATAAATTGAATTTTCTGACTCATACCTTTACTGAGGGCTTCAACTTTCTTATTCGCCCAGTCGGAGAGGCCAAATTTCTCAAGCCAATAATCGATTTCCCGGTTTATTGTCTTCGCATTTTTTAATTCTGCATAAAACCGCAAAATTTCCCTGACTTTCATTTTTTTATACAATCCGCGTTCTTCAGGTAAATAGCCAACATTATCAATTCGAGTTCCTGTATGTTCTATTCCAAAAAGCTTAATAATACCATTATCCGGATATAAAATATTCATTATTATTCGAATTGTTGTTGTCTTGCCCGAACCATTGGGCCCGATAAAGCCATATATACTACCTTTCGGTACTGACAGCGATAAATCATCAACAGCTTTATGCTTATTAAAGGTCTTTGTGATGTTATGGAGTTCAATTGTATACACTGTGGTTTATTTTTCATCCTTACTTTCAGGAAATTGGTAAAATATCTTATTCACAATCTTCCAACCGTCAGCAAACTTATATAACGACAGGTAATCAATATATGTCAGCTTCTCACCAACATAAAATTCAATTTTTGCAACCGCAGCTGTTCCAGTTATATCAACCGTTAGGAATTTAATGGTTACTTTTTCATTATCTTTTTTGGGGATTGCTCCTATTTTCAGATCGTGCTTAACACTTTCTTTCCAGGAATAAATAGGATAATTCCACATTTCATTCCCCCTGCCAATGCCAAGCAAATTAAATCCGGGATGAAAACCTTTGTTAATCTTTTCAAAATCCCCTTCGTTGATCAAGCCATCAATATAAGCTTCCTGAATAACTTTTTTAATTGCTTCTTTTTCTTTTTTATTTTCCAGTTCGTTTTGTGCAAGTGATGAAACAGTGAACACAATCAATACAAAAAATGATAAAAATGTTTTTTTCATGATGATTAAATTTTAATGAATAACTATTTAATAACAATATAGTACAGCAAGTAATCTTTCATTACTCTTTTGACTTCTTATTTTCATCGGTTCTGCCGTTGTCATACAAACCTTTGACACTAATAACTTTTTCTCCTTCTTTTATGATTTGCAGGTGAAAATAATCTATTTCATCAAACCTAAAATTATTTTCATTCATAGGGATCATTTTCATCTTCGGGCGGTCTTCACGCTGGTAGTAAAGTGAGCCGTCTTCAAAAGTGATTTTCCGCGGACCGAAAGTGCCAACATAGGATTTCAGGGTCTTTTCATCTAAATCAATTGGATTCAGTTTAGCTTTTAATCCAACGATTGCCCAATCAATGCTTTGCTTAATTCTTTCGTTTTTCTCTTTCTCTGAGAGCTTTTCTAAAGCTATTAGGTAAGCAGTTTCATTTGCTTTACTTCTTTCTGCTTTAACATGAGGTTCTATTCCTGTCCCTTCCCAGTTGGTTTTGGTAATTGGATTAACGGCCTTTCCAAATGGTACTTGAACACCAAAGTTTTCATTTATAATATAACGGCTGACCGGATGTGCTCCTCCACCCGTAGTTTCACCAACAATAGTTGCTCTTTCCATATTCTTGAGGTTATATGTAAATTCCTCTGCACCGGAAAAAGTATTCCTACTTGTGAGAACATAAATATCCGTTTCAGTCATTTTTTTACCGGGCACATAAGGGAGTGTCCAAAATTGTTGCGTTTTATCACCTTCCCTGATGTAAAAAGAATTCAGATGCTTTGTATCTTCAAAAAAATAACTTGTTATGAGTTGGATTAGTGAGGGACTCCCTCCACCATTATCTGTAAGGTCAATTATCAAAGCATCAGTATTGGAAAGAAGGTTCATTGCACTTATGGCTGTTTGCCCTGCAATTGAAGCATCGAAAAACTGATTGAATTTAAGGTATCCGACATTACCGGGAAGAATTTTAACTTCTTTAAAAGCAAAATTGTTGTATTCATTCATCCTTTTCTCATATTCTTCAAGTTCTTTATTATTTTCATCTTCCTCTACTTTTTTTATCATGGCTATCATTTCAGGAGCATATTGAACCCCTATATGCTTATCATTGTTAACTAACCGAAGATCTTCAGTCAGTTTCATTGCAAATTGCTGAGGATCTTCAATATTTTCATATTTCCCCTCTTTTAGGTTATTTCTAATAAGATCACCCATTTGTTCACCCTTGTCGGGGAACACATATCTTTCTTCCATAATTTTTGCAATGCTATCGATAACTAATTTTTTCTCATTAGTATCGATTTTAACTTCAGTTTCCTGTGCATTCGTTGCCCTTAAAAAGGTAAAAGAAAATACTATCACCAGGAGAATTGCGGTAACTTTTAAATCTTTAATAGTTTTCATGATTTTTCTTTATTATGGTTTATTGTTAATTTCATAGCAATTGAAAATATGCCTGTTTTATCGACAAGATCAGGATGTCTTGAAATTGCGATAAATCCTTGTTTTACTCTCTTCTTAGTATATAAAAAACAGATTTGAAT
This sequence comes from Bacteroidota bacterium, assembly GCA_030605195.1. Lineage (GTDB taxonomy): Bacteria > Bacteroidota > Bacteroidia > Bacteroidales > VadinHA17 > CAZEWS01. Next base: position 5,955 of record JAUWBB010000114.1, on the reverse strand, counting down.
AATTCCGGATTCTTTTTGAACATATCTATTTCCTGTTCTTCCTTTTCGAGTTTCTGAACGTCTTTATTCTCATCTGCATATTTAATTCTTAAATCATTGATGTGTTTTTCTAATGGTTCATAATATTCATTCCACCATATATCTTCAGACAATAAAAAATGCTCAAGTAGTTCATAACCGCAATCAGATATCTGTTTAAGTTTTTTATTTATATCATTTATCTCATCATGTATTACGAGATAGCCACCGGGTTTAAGAAATCGTTTCCATTCTTTAAGCCCTCTTATAAAACCGATGCCCCATATATAACCCTCAGCCCAGATAATGTCAAAACTTTCCTCCTTGAAATTCATTTCAGATATTGAACACCTTACTGTTTTAACTCTGTGTGTAAGCCCTGCTTCCTTTATCTTTCTATTTAGTTTATCCAGGAGAGTCTGGTTAATATCTGTCCCCACTATTTGCCCATTGCTCAGCCGTGCAAGTTCCATAGTCGGGACGCCTGAACCACAACCTATATCCAGTATACAAGGTTTATTCATTTCCGGAAGCATCCGGAATGCCTTTTGTGTATATTTTATAAGATTTCCCCTGAATATATCTTTATCTGGTTTTTGCACAAGATTATTTTTAATCGCAAAAGGCGCAAAAATCCGCCAATTTTGCGCTTCTTAGCGTTCTTTGCGGTTAGATATTAATAACAGATTAATCCAAATTAACGTGAATTCAAAATAAACAATGATTGTTGCTTGTATAGTTAGTGTATTGTCAAGACTCAGAAGAAGGTTCATCCCGTGGAATTCCACGAGGCAAGAGTTAAGGTTTTTAATAATATCATATTGGCTGTAACATGCTTATCTTGAGATATTTCCTTAGCCTGAGCCTCAGCCTCTCCACAGGAGTCCTTTGGACAGCCTTTTTATTAATAGTTATTTTATACTTGACAACACACCAGTACATCCCTCCTTTTCCCATAACCTTTACTCATACCTTAACGAATTCGCAGGATTGGCAAGGCCAGACTTAATTGCCTGCCGGGTTATGGTTAATAACGCGATAAAAAGGGAAATCGTTCCGGAAAAAATAAATATCCACCAGCTTATGTTCGTTTTATAAGCAAAATTTTGCAGCCAGTTTTTCATAAGCAACCAACCCACCGGCCATGCAAGAATATTGGCAATTAAAATCCATTTTGTTAATTCGACGGATAACAAGGATAGGATATTTGCTATGGTAGCGCCGTTCACCTTCCTGATGCCAATTTCTTTTACGCGTTGTTCAGCCATAAATGAGGACAAACCGGTTAAGCCCAGGCTCGCGATGAAAATGGCAAGGATTGAAAAAAAAGTGAATATCTTTCCCGTTCTTCTTTCCGATTTATAAAGCTCATCAAAACTTTCATCCAGGAAAAAATACCGGAAAGGTTGGTTCACGGATAGTTTCTTCCATGTCTTTTCTACGTATTTAATGATTCCTTCCATTTTTTGATTATCAATACGAAGAGAAACGTACCTGGGAAAATATCGTTTACGATATAATATTGCTATGTTACCGATTCTTTCATGCATTGGTGCATAATGGAAATCCTTAACAACCCCTATTATTTTAAAAGGAACTCTCTCATCCCGTGATGATGCTATCGACATCAGGTTCTGACCAACAGGATATTTAAACCCAAGGGAACGAACTGCGGTTTCATTTAAAACAATTGACATGGAATCGGCACTATATTTGTCCGAAAAGAATCTTCCTTCTGCCATTTCAATGCCAAAGGTTTTGGAAAAATCCAGGTCACCCACCAGATAGTTAAAATGAAAGAGCTGTTCGGGAGGGGAATCCTTTTTTTGAAAAATGGCACCTCCCCACCCATTTTTTCCCGGAATGGTTGATGTCAGGCTTACCTTGTTTATGCCAGGATGTTTCAAAAGCTCGTATTTAAAAGCTTCCGTCTGTTTTTCCAAACCGTATGCCCTGTCAACAACCAGTACATGTTCCTTATCAAACCCCAGGTTTTTGTTTTGGATGAATGTAAGTTGTGTATAAATAATAATGGTACAGACTACAATGATGATGGCTATTGTAAACTGAAATACTACCAGACTGCTGCGAAACCACCCCCTCTTGTTCCCTGGTCCCAATTTTCCTCTCAATACGGCTAAAATATTGTAAGTTGAAATGGATATCGCTGAATAAAAACCTGTTAGCACTCCCGCTGCCAGGGCACCGATGATCAGAATCGGAGGAACATACCATCTGGCAAATAAATTCATAGAAAGATTTTTGTATGCTATCTGGTTAAATGTAGGTAAAAACAGTTCGACGGCAGCAAGTGCAATAATCAATGCAAGCATGCTCAGGAACACCGATTCAGCCAGCAATTGATAAATAATTCGATTCCTGCTTGATCCCATTACTTTGCGGATTCCAACCTCCCTGGCTCTTATAGAGGATTTGGCTGTTGTTAAACTGGTGAAATTAATCGCTGCAAGGATCAGGATGAGAAATGCTATTGTGATGAAAAAATAAATATACCTGACTTCGCTTGTGGGTTCTAATTGATTTGAAGCGTCAGAAAACAGATAAATCCTTGTTAACGGTTCGATATAGAAATTAAAATCATTTTCTGATGATGACCATTCGTCAATGCTAATCCCAAAATATTTCAAGATTTGGGGACTCATCTTTTTTCGGGTGAAACCGGGTAATTTCTTTGCCAGTTTTGCCGGTGGAAAATCTTCCTGTAGAACGATATAAGTATAATAACCATCGCTGAGCCAGTTTTTACTTTTACTTTCCCAAAGCGAATTCATTGAAACCAGGAAATCGAAATGAAAATGTGAATTTGCCGGGTTATCCTCCACTATTCCGGTTATCACAAAATCATTACCATCTGCCTCGTGCAGCACTTTACCCATTGGGTCCTCTTCACCAAAATACCTGGCTGAAGCAGACTCGGAAATGATCATTGAAAAAGGCTCGGTGAGAGCCGTTTCGGGGTTTCCGGAAACGAGGGAAAAACTAAATATATCGAAAAATGTTGAATCTGAATAGATATAGCTTGTTTCAAAAAAGCTTTTGTCTTCATACCTGATAACGGTATTGATCCCCTTTATGATCCTGGTAGCCTGAAGTACCTCCGGAAACTCATCCAATAAAGCATCAGCAAGTGGAGCAGGAGCAGTTGCCTCCTTAAATTCGCGGTCTCCCAGGTTTCCAATTTGTCCTACCCTGTATATCTGATTTGCCTTTTCATGAAATCTGTCGTAGCTCATCTCATCTTCAACATACAACAGGATCAGGATGGAACAAGCCAAGCCGATTGCCAGTCCGGCCACGTTTATAACAGAATAAACCTTGAAGCGAAGGAGTATCCTCACAGCAACTCTTAGGTAATTGGAAATCATCGTCTGGGATTGGTTATACTTTTGATTTACAAACCTTATGCCAGAATGTGTATCTTTTTGTACTTCAATTGATTAATAATATTAACGTCACTTTTCATTTCACTCTTTTTGTTCGTTATCGTACAGAATAGTGTACGGTTTTGTTATATGGGAACAGGTTGGTTTGTGGTTTTCAGTTCCAGTAGAGCCGAATTGTATTCGGCTGGAAAGAGACCTGGCGATGTCCGTAGGACCTGCCTGCCCCGTGAAATGCGATGAAGGAGCATATTTCATCGTGGTTCTCGGTTTATCTACTTTTATCTTTTATCTTGTTTCAGGTTTCGAGTTTCGGTTTTTGCCTGGATATTGACCTGCCAGAGTTTATTGCTAAATATCCTGCCACACTTCCCTTTGATCGCACTGCCGTTCAGATTTCACATGATTAAGTCATTTTGCAAAAAACCTGGCAGTGTCTCAAGTACAAAAAAGTGCCTTCTTAATTATCATGTGGAAACACCTAACATCATTATTACTACTTCAATTGAATAGACAAAATAACCTTAAAACCACAACCGGGTTTTGCACAGAAAAAGCTTTTTGTTGAGGGCAAGCCGTGCCAATCACTTTCTTTGACTTTTCGATACTTCATCAGTGGTTTAACCCGTTAGATATATTTTATTGCATAGGGTGAATCATTTTGGAAATTTATTATCTAACGGGGTGAATTTGCATTCGTCTTCTTTATTCTCACCTGACAAGATACTTGTCTTGCCTTTCACTTTATCGCTCACTACAACAGATTTTCGCCTGTCGCAGCATAAAGCTGGTTTGCAGACTACTCCTGTAAGTCGTCCGCGGAAGTCCGGTTCTTTAATTTAAGCGGATGAGGCCGGCTAACACAGTTCGCTCGTGCGCCACCCCTCACCTATTACCTTTACGCTGTTCCCAGTGAAATGTTCCTATCGGAATTTCACGGGATAAATAATGCAATGTGCCTTTGCACCCTGAACGAGCTTCTGTGCACACTTAATCCCTGACACACCTAACTGAAAAGCCCAACTCCTTATCGCCGATGCTCATGCCGATGCTTGCATAACCGTAGTCAAGGTTCCGGCCGCGGGCACTTGCCGTCGAGTACTCTGTAGAAGACCACCAGTTACCGATGCTACTAACATAGCCGAATGCCCCATAGTTGCTACGGAAGCCACCCGGAAGGGCTGAAAACCCGCTTTCGTTGGTGGCTCCTGTATTTGGGCTTGCCCAGTGCGTTGTGCCGGGTTCTTTCATCTTGCCACCCGCAACGCTATAACCGCCAAGATAATTTTCTAAAGTAGTCCATTCGGCATCGGTAGGCACATGCCAGCCGTCAGGACAAACATTACGATTGTCAGTTACGGTGTACCATGTATATAATCTGCCGTAGGTAGAAACATTGTTTAAATCATCATTGTATGCAAACCAATATTTAGGCTCGGTTTCTCCCGAATAATCACCTGCTCCTGTGCCATCAGGTATTGCATCACCATTTGCATAGTGTGTAGTTTTCAGGTTCTCTGCCATCCAAACCTGGTCGCCAATTGTTACTATATTATAATAATTTCCATCATAATCGGTTATAGCATCAGCTTTATAAGTCGTAAAACTTACTTCATTCCCATAAGCTGTGCCTACACTATTTGTTGCATAGGCTCTAACATAATAGGTTGTATAGGAAGACAAGCTTGTTATTGAACTAACGAAACTACCCGTTCCGCTACCATCTGTTGTGTAAGAATCAGAAATGGTGGGATTTTGAGAAGTGCTCCAGCATACTCCACGGGCTGTAATTGTTGCACCCCCATTATCGGTAACATTCCCTCCGCTTGTTGCTGAATTATAAGTAATATCACTTACAGACGAAGTGGTTATAGTAGGTAAAATTGCTGAAGTTGTGAAGTTAATTTCGTTTCCATAGGCTGTTCCCACACTGTTGGTTGCATAAGCTTTCACATAATAGGTTGTTCCGGGTGATAATCCGATTATTGAACTTGTAAATTCATCAATTCCGCTGCCGTCTGTTGTTTTACTATCAGAAATTGTCGGGTTTTGGCTTGTGCTCCAGCAAACTCCTCTTGCAGTAATTGTTGCACCCCCATTATCGGTAACATTCCCACCACTTGTTGCTGAACTGTAAGTAATATCACTTGCTGATGAAGTTGTTACAGTTGGTAAGATTGCAGAAGTAGTAAAGTAAATTTCATTTCCATAGGCAGTTCCTGTACTGTTTGTTGCATATGCTCTGATATAATATGTAGTTCCGGGAGATAACCCGGTTATGGAACTTGAAAAACTTCCTGTACCACTACCATCAGAGGTATAGCTATCTGAAATGGTTGGATTTTGAGATGTGCTCCAGCATACTCCACGGGCTGTAATTGTTGCACCTCCATCATAAGTAATATTTCCTCCACTTTCTGCTGAATTTTCTGTAATTAAACTTGCCGAAATAGTAGTAACTGTTGGAACAGTTGCAGTTGTGGTAAAGCTTAATTCATTCCCATAGGCAGTTCCAACACTGTTTGTTGCATAAGAC
>JAUWBB010000169.1 GCA_030605195.1 Bacteroidota bacterium | reverse complement strand
AACAATAAGAGTGGTATCCACTGATATTTTTTCTTTTTTACAGGCATCAGGTATTTTAGATAAGTATTCAAAATGTGTTGAAAATTAAATCATTTGGTTCGATTTTTGCTGAGTTTTAATTACAAAGAGTTTTACTTTATTGTATCGGAATTTACTCTCCGCATCCCGATAGTTATCGGGATGGCGGATCATGAGATCGCCCCGCCCGGGCGGGGCTAAGTTCAATGTTTATGGCTTGATAATGGCTAATTTTATTATACTTTGCATTTTTAAGGTATATATATATAGTTAAGTTTCTAAATCCAGTTGCCATTGTATTATAATTGTTTGATTGTTATTTGCTTTTTTGTGGACTGCCCGCCCGAACGTACCGTTCGGTACGGGCGGGCCGACTATTAACTAATTATTTATGAAACCTTAAAATTAAGGTTTTTTTTAATCAATTTGTGAAACTATGTTCTTATTTTTAGTCATAAAAAATTGTTCTGAATCTTGATTAAAATCAGAAAATACATTAATTTTATTAATTCATACGGTAATAATTTGAAAAAACTATAGAATTTTTTATTTTTAGGGCATTAAAAATCAAGTAAAATGGAACTAAAGAAAAATCCGGAAGTTGATCTGGAAAAGAGAAAAGGTATATTTTTCCAATTGGGACTGGTTATTGTACTGTCGATAATTCTCATTGCATTTGAATGGACAAGCACAGGCTTGTCAAAAAGTGGGTTTGATACGGGTATCAATGAAGAAATCGAAGAAGAAATCATTCCTATTACTCGTCAGGAACAGCCTGAACCTCAAAAACCACCTGAGCCGCCAAAAGTAATTGAAACTTTTGAAGTTGTTAAAGATGATGTCGATCTTGAAGATGAATTAACCCTCGAAGATGCTGAAATTGATTTGGAGACGGAGGTGGAGATTATTGATTTTGATGTAGAAGATGAAGAGGAAGAAGAAGCTCCCATTTTTTACATTGTGGAAGACATGCCTGGTTTTAGAGGTGGAACCGTAGAAAAATTCCGGACATGGATATCGGAACATCTGAGGTATCCTGAAATTGCTGCAGAAAATGGTATTAGTGGAAGAGTGTATATTATGTTTGTTATTGAGCCTGACGGTAAGATGGGCAATGTGACAATTTCCCGTGGAGTTGATCCTGCTCTTGATGCTGAGGCAATCAGGGTAGTGAAGTCTTCTCCAAAATGGACTCCGGGGAAACAAAGAGGTAAACCTGTAAGAGTAGCTTATACAATCCCGATTGTATTTGTACTGCAATAAAAAATAGATTTTCTATCAAACCCTGATTCTTGATCAGGGTTTTTTTTTGAAAGTCGGTGTTGATTAGGAATTACCACTATTATTATTTATTTTAGTTAAACTTTTTCTTTAAACGAAATTCTTTTTAAAAATGAAACAATTCATTCGTCTCTTTCTTGTACTGTTAATCGTATCCGGTTGTGGTTCATCAAAAAAACAATTGCAGCGGGGTAATTATGAAGCCGCCATTGAAAAAGCGGTTAAAAAGCTGAGGAAAAACCCAGGTAGTGAAGATGATATTCTCAGTCTGGACAGATCGTATAATGTCATCAATGAGCAAAACATTGAACGGATCAATTTCCTGAGATTAGAAGGAAATCCAGGTTCATGGGATGAAATATTAACCTTGTATTCGCATCTGAAAAACCGCCAGGCTTTAGTGAGAACAGTGCTTCCGCTAAAATTGCCCATCAGGACTATAAATTATGAATACATTAATTATGATCGGGAAATTGTTGAAGCCAAACAAAAGGCTGCTGAATATTATTTTGCCCATGGTAAACAAATAATGGAAAATGATACAAAAGAGTCCTACAGGCAAGCTTATTATGAATTTCGAAAAGCAAAAGAATATTGGGGAGACTATGAAAATATTGATGATTTAATAGCTGAAACCAGATATAAAGGGATGAGCAGAGTTCTGGTAACTGTGGAGAACAAAACACACCTGAAGCTATCAAAAGAATTCGAGGAAGACCTTTTAGCCATTAATCACCAAAGATTAAACAGTGAATGGGTTGAATACTATACACGGCATTTGGATGATAATATCGATTATGATTATCTTTCTTTTATAAATCTTAAGATCATTGATGTATCTCCCGAGTCGATTAAAGAAACCGACAGGATCGAAAAAAAAGAAATTGATGACGGATGGCAGTATATTCTTGACAAGAATGGGAATGTAATGAAAGATTCAGTGGGGAATGATATTAAACTCAAGAAATATAAAACATTAACATGTACAGTTATCGAAACCGTGCAGCAGAAGTCGGTTCATATTGAAGGTGATGTTGAAATTATTCAAACCAACCCCGGGAGGCTATTGAAAAAAGATCCAATCGGTGCAGAAACTATCTTTGAGCATCATTCAGCCAGAGCCATTGGAGAAATAGGGGCTTTGTCTTCCGAATCCAGGAAGATTGTGGAAAGTGATCCTGTACCTTTTCCTCATGATTTTGATATGATTTTTCAATGTAGTGAAACGTTAAAACTAGCCATAAGGGACATCTTATACAGGAATCGTCGGTATATCCACTAAATTAATAATCATTTCACGGAGCCTATGGCAAAACAATTCACTATCTTTGTAATATATCTGCAGAATAACACAGGATAAGGAGGTGATTTAAACCGTCTATGACAGAGCCCTTAGTAACAAAACCGAAGAGAGAATTAGCCGTATTGATTGGCTTAATTAACCAGGAACAGAACGAACACGAAATTAAGGAATACCTCAACGAATTAGCTTTTTTAACAGAAACTGCCGGCGCAGAACCAGTACACAAATTTGTACAACACCTGGAAGTGTCAAATCCAAAAACTTTTGTTGGTAAAGGGAAGTTGAATGAAATTGAAAATTTCATAAAAGAAAACAAAATAGACCTGGTCATTTTTGACGATGAACTTTCACCCAGCCAGATAAGAAATATAGAAAAAGTTCTAAACAGCAGGATCCTGGACCGGACTAACCTTATTCTTGATATTTTTGCCAGGAGGGCTAAAACCGCTCATGCAAAGGCACAAGTTGAATTAGCTCAATATCAATACTTGCTTCCACGACTTACCGGAATGTGGACCCACCTTGAGAGACAAAAAGGAGGTATTGGCTTACGAGGTCCGGGGGAAACCGAAATTGAGACCGATCGAAGAATCATCCGGGATAAAATAGCAAGGCTCAAAGAGCAGATGGTTAAAATTGAAAAACAGAAGTCAATTCAGAGAAAAAACCGCGGGAAACTAGTCAGGGTTGCTCTTGTGGGGTATACCAACGTGGGTAAATCCACGCTGATGAATATTCTGAGTAAGACAAATATTTTCGCTGAAAACAAACTCTTTGCAACCCTGGATACAACCGTGAGAAAGATTGTTATTGAAAATCTGCCTTTTCTGTTGACCGATACGGTGGGATTTATCAGAAAATTACCACATCACCTGGTTGAATCCTTTAAGTCAACCCTGGATGAGGTTAGAGAGGCGGATATGTTATTGCATATTGTAGATATATCTCATCCTAACTTCGAAAAACAGATCGTTATTGTAAACGAAACGCTAATCGATCTGAAAGTTCAGAATAAGCCTGTCTATTTGGTGTTTAATAAGATAGATGCATATTCGTTTATCGAAAAAGACGAAGATGACCTGTCTGAAAAAACAAAGCAGAATTTCAGCCTTGAGGATATGAAAAAAACCTGGATGGCAAAGGATAATGACTCAAGTGTTTTTATTTCCGCAATACAAAAAACCAATATTGGTGAATTAAAAGAAACCCTTTACCGGAAGGTTAAGGAAATACACACCAAAAGATATCCCTATAGTGATTTTTTATATTAAGTTTTTTCTAATCAAGTATTCTGCGATTTGAATGGTGTTGGTTGCAGCTCCTTTTCGAAGATTGTCTGCTACTACCCAAATATTCAGTGCTTTATCGCGTGAAAAATCACGACGTATCCTTCCTACAAATACTTCATCTTTACCATATACATTTATTGGCATTGGATATTGGTTATCTCCAGGTTTATCCATGACTAAAACCCCTGGAAATGAAAAAAGGATTTCCGGTATATCATTAAGGTTATATTCTTTTTCGAATTCAACGTTCACAGATTCTGAATGCCCCACCAGAACAGGGATGCGAATAGCCGTTGCAGTGACCTGAATGGATGGATCATCTAATATTTTGCGGGTTTCGTCAATAAGCTTTATTTCTTCTTTGGTATATCCGTTTTCAGTGAAATCATCGCAATGCGGCAGGCAGTTTTTATCAATTGGGTGAGGATATGCCATTTCTCCATTTATTCCTTTTCTTTCGTTTTCGAGTTGACCCACCGCTTTGGCTCCTGTACCACTTACGGATTGATAGGTAGATACTACAATACGTTTGATCTTGTATCTGAAATGTAAGGGCGCCAAAGCCATAAGCATTTGAATGGTGGAACAATTGGGGTTGGCAATGATCTTATCTTTGGCGGATAAAGTGTGAGCGTTAATTTCCGGTATGATTAGTTTTGTATTCGGATCCATTCGCCACGCGGAGGAGTTATCAATTACGGTTGTCCCTTTTTCTGAGAACATCGGTGCATATTCCAGAGAAATTCTTTTCCCTGCTGAGAATAAAGCCAGATCAGGAGCAAGTTGAATGGCTTCTTGTATGGTTCTAACATCAATTTTTTGTTCCTTAAATTCAATCTTTTTTCCAATTGACTTTTCCGATGCAACCGGGATTAATTCAGATACCGGGAAATTTCTTTTTTCCAAAATATCCACCATTATATTTCCGACAAGTCCGGTTATCCCAATAACAGCAACATTCATTATATTTGTATGTATCGGAATTTACTCTCCGCCTATATTTACGCCATATGACATTGTATTGATTAATGATATCTTTGTTATGTGCGGAGTTGAGGGAGGGCGTAGCCCGACCGAAACTCCGCACACTGTCAGTCTGATTATTCACACATTAAATAAGCTATGATAAACAATACCTCACAACAGAAATGGGAGAGATTAAGTTCTAAACAGCTAGATAATCAATTTATAAATGAGATTATCCAGGGAATGAACTGTTCTCCATTCGAAGCAAAGGCCATATTAGACACAGTACACAAAGTATATTCTGATTTTTTTGATTACTCTGAGTCACCTCTACCTGGTCAAGCAAAGTTTATTGTTACCTCTATTGAAAATGGTCCTACAAAGAACTTAAAAGAGGCAACAAAGATACCGGTTACATTAACACTTGATGCAGGCCAGAAAGACCTTAATGCTCGCCAATCCGGGAATGTAGTAAAGTTAAGGCGACATCGTTTACAGCGTATAGCTCAGGAAGCATTTATGCAAGGAGGCTTATTAACTGTTGAAGACATTGCAAACAGGATTTTTAATTGTGGAGAGCGTACATTAGTACGGGATATTGCCTATCTAAAAAATAAAGGGATAGTACTCCCTCTTAGATCCACAATAAAAGATATGGGAAGATCTTTATCACACCGGTCAATTATCGTCAAACAATGGCTTTCAGGTAAAGAATACTCTGAAATCGCTTTAGCCACTAAGCATTGTATCGCTTCCGTTCAAAATTATGTAGGCAAGTTTAAGCAAGTGGTTGCTTTAGCTCTCGACAATTATGAGGTACATACAATAGCTTTTTTGGTAAAAATATCACAAAGTTTAACTGAAGAATACATCGATCTTTGGCATCACTTTGATAAAACAGAAGCCAGAGAAAATGAGCTTAAAGAACTATTAAAAAAAAGAGAACTATAAACTCGTTTAACACGGATATTATGCTTCGTAAACCAGACGCCTATCGTAGATATCATTCAGCTCATCAACGCTTCGAAAAGGAACGATTGATGGATTTCTTTGAAAAAGAGCTCCCAGGTTCCTTCGGACCTAACATGAGAGAAATTATTACTGATGAGATACTCGGGATATTTTATGAGAACAATAGAGATGTTAAATCTATTAAGCCTGGTCAGGTACTTTGGAATGCAGTTCATAAAGATACCAGGCCAGACTCCCAAAAAAGAAAATTTGTACCTGTTGTTTTAACCCTAACGTGTAAAGAGGATGTTGAACTACTTGAAAATGGTACGAAAATGTCTTTAATCAGACAACGTGTTATCTCAAGAATAATGAGGGAGGCCTTAGAGCAAGGAGCTCTTTTATCTACAAGAGATATTAGCTTATTGCTTTCTTCTCATCATACTTGTATCTCTCAACAACGCATTAAGTATGAAAAAGAGAACCATTTAATATTACCTCATACAGGTAGTTTACAGGACATGGGAACTTGTCTTACACATAAATATCAAATCGTTTATAAATATGTGGTTGAAAAGAAAGATCCCATGAAAATTGCTTGTGAAACCTGTCATACACAACGTGCAGTAGATAACTACTTAAAAGACTTCATGAGAGTTAAAACTCTTTACTTTGATGGTAAAGATATTAACTACATAAATGTCGTAACTCAAATAGCTCATCACGTTATAAAACAATACATTAACATCATCGATCAATACGTCAAAGAACGAAAAATATCTTAATTAAATTTTTATGTTAAAAAACAGTCAAAAATATTTGCTCCGCCGTATGGCTTTAACA
>JAUWBB010000285.1 GCA_030605195.1 Bacteroidota bacterium | reverse complement strand
ACAAATTGCACCGAATGTTCATAGTTGCACGGTTGAAGCGCCTGCCGTGGCAAGGAAAGCATTGCCGGGACAATTTGTTATCATTATTCCCGACGAATACAGTGAGCGCACACCAATTACAATAGCAGACTGGGATGCGAAAAAAGGTACTATTACCTTTATTTTCCTTGAAATAGGAGCCAGTACTCAAAAACTGGCAGAACTCAATCCGGACGATTTGATCTATTCATTTACAGGACCGCTTGGCAAACCCATGGAAATTAAAAAATTCGGCACTGTAGCCCTGGTTGGTGGTTGTTATGGCATAGGTGGAATATATCCCGTTGCCAGGGCATTAAAGAAATCAGGCAACAAAGTGATTTGTTTTTCCGAGGCACGTAGTAAATTCCTGCTTTACTGGAATGATAAACTGGAAGAAGTATCCGATGAGGTAAGGTATGCCACCGTTGATGGTTCACTGGGAATCAAGGGGCATTCCCATGATGATATGGAAGAATATTTGAAAGCGGGTAAAAAAATTGACAGAGTGATTGCCATCGGATGCACTTTTATGATGTACCGGGTCTCAGAAGTTACCCGTCCTTTTGGTATTGATACAATTGTCAGTATGAATCCGGTTATGATAGATGGTACAGGAATGTGTGGTGCCTGCCGTTTAGTCGTTGACGGCAAGACCAAATTTGCATGTGTTGATGGCCCTCATTTTGAAGGACATAAGATTGACTGGGATATAATCATGTCCAGGCGTAATGCCTATCTGGAAGAAGAAATAATTTCACAGGAAAGGTAGAAAAATGGCAAAAATAAGCCCGAAAAAAACCCCCATGAGGGAACAGCCGGCCAAAGAGCGAATTAAGAACTACGATGAAGTGCCTTTTGGTTATTCCCATGAAGAGGCTATAGTCGAGGCTCAGCGCTGTTTGCAGTGTAAAAACCCCAAGTGTATCGATGGCTGTCCTGTTGAAATTGATATTGCCGGATTTATCAAGTTTATTGCCGAGAAAAAATTCAAGGAGGGGGTTAACCTGTTAAAAGAAAAAAATATCTTACCCGCAATTTGTGGCCGTGTATGCCCACAGGAAGATCAATGTGAAATTAAGTGTATAATTGGGATAAAAAATGAACCCGTAGCCATCGGACGATTGGAACGTTTTCTCGCGGATTGGGAAAGGGATGAAGACGAAATCGAAGTACCTCCCAAATCAAAGTCTACCGGTAAGAAGGTAGTTATCGTGGGAGCCGGACCCGCGGGGATCACTGTGGCAGCCGATCTTGTCAGGCTAGGTCATAAGGTCGACATATTTGAGGCACTTCATCAGCCTGGCGGTGTGCTTGTTTATGGAATCCCTGAATTCAGACTGCCCAAAGCCATTGTATTCAAGGAAATTGATTTTCTTAAAGAAATGGGTGTCCGCCTTTTTACCGATTCAGTTATTGGCATGGTAAAAAGCATAGACGAATTATTGAATGAATATGATGCAGTATTCCTGGGAACAGGTGCAGGATTACCATGGTTTCTTGAGGTTCCGGGTGAAAACCTTAACGGTATTTATTCCGCGAATGAATATCTTACACGTGCTAATCTAATGAAAGCATACCTTTTTCCAAGGTATAAAACCCCCATTGTAAGAGGTAAACGGGTTGCCACCGTTGGTGGGGGAAATGTTGCCATGGATTGTGCGCGGACTGCACTCCGGTTGGGTGCAGAAAAATCGATTATTGTTTACAGAAGGTCAAGAACTGAAATGCCTGCACGCGATGAAGAGATACACCATGCTGAGGAGGAAGGCATAATCTTTAAATTTCTGTCAAATCCTGCAGCATTTCATGGGGATAAAAACAGGTGGGTTAAAGAAATTGATTGCGTTCAGATGAAACTAGGAGAGCCTGACGAATCGGGAAGAAGAAGACCTGTGCCTATTCCGGATGCAAATTTCATAATGCCAATCGATGTTGGAATAATTGCAATCGGAAATAGTCCAAACCCATTAATTCCGTCAACCACACCTGATATAGAAACGGGTAAATGGGGTAACATCGTTACGGATCCGGAAACAGGGAAAACATCAAAACCAGGTGTATTTGCCGGGGGGGATGTTGCCACCGGCGCGGCTACAGTTATTTTAGCGATGGGTGCAGGAAAAATTGCAGCACGGGGTATTCATGAATATCTGATGAATGAAACTTAAGAGTCGAAGAGTCGAAAGGTCCAAGGGTCGAAGAGACCAAGAGTCCAAGGGTCGAAGAGTCGAAAAGAAAGAAAGAGTCTGAAAATCAAAAAGTCAAACAGTAAAATGGAGAAAGCGAAAAGGTTTGTCCGAAGGACTCCTTTGGAGAAGATTTGTGGATTTGGCAGCAAGCTCGTGAATTGGTAAAAGAAATCTATCAAGATTTCCGCTCTGGACCAGGTTCAAAAGATTTTGGCTTTCGTAGTCAGATTCAAGAAGCAGGGATTTCGATCATGAACAATATTGCAGAAGGATTCGAGCGCCGCACTGACCCTGAATTCGCACGATTCTTGGATATTGCAAAAGGTTCATGTGGCGAGGTCCGAAGCATGTATTACTCTGCAGAAGATCTCGGATATATCGACTCGGCAACTGCAAAAAAAAGACGTTCCAAAGCCAAAAAGATCTCAGCAGGTATTTCTTCTCTGACTGCATATCTGCGTATGCCAAAATCCTGACTCTGGTACTCTTAGACTTTTTGACCCTTTGACCCTTAGACTTTCTTCTCTTTTATTCTTTTCACCACTCCAAACTATCCTCGAGCCTGATATCATTTAAATCTTCCCTGCTTAATCCATGCCACGTGCAACCCTTCCTGGAACAGATGTAAAAATTCACTAGTTTGGTTCTGGTACTGACGGCAATTTTTGCAAGTTCACTTCCACATTCCTCACAGGATTGGTTTTCAACCATCAGGCTGGTATTGCAATGGAAACACTTAAATTCTCCAATCATTTTACCCTCCTGTAAAAAGATGGTTGACTTGGAGGTGAAAATGTTAAGATAAGGGCTAAGCATGAGAAATCCGCTTTCCTTTCCTTTAGCCACCTTGAATTTGATCATATTCTTTTCAATCAGTGTTTTCTTACAGTGCGGACAAAAAGCATGAAGGAATGTTCCCGATTTTATTATTTCTATTTTCTCCTCTTCATGACTTAATGCAGTGTCAGATTCATGTCCCGACATGGTCATATCTCTGTAATAAGGCATTCCATTTAATTCCGATTCACTAAAGAGGTTCTTCAAGGCAAAAGTAAGATCAACAAACTTCATGAAATGGTTCTTACAACCCACCCTTGAACAGATATCGATTTTACCACCGAGCTCCAGGTCCAACGGAATCATAGGCGCTTTACAAACCTCACACTTAGCATCACTGATAATCTCAGAATTACAATGTGAACAAAATATTATAATAATTGCATCTTCCGGAGTTTCAATATCACACAGATAATTATAACTTTCCCAAACAGAGCTTAAATTCATTATCCCTTCCTTTTCACCAATCTTTATCCCTAATTTATAACTGGGACAATTATCAACCAGGATTTTTTCATCCATTAAAGATTCCCCGCATACAGGGCAATTTACTTTTAGTGAGATTAATTCAAACATAATCATTTCATTTATCGTATCTCAATAGAGTAAATTTATTAAATATTTTATACAAAAAATTCAAATCTTTTTATTTTTTTTCACAAAACTTTTACTCCGTGAAATAAATTTTAAATTTATCAATTTCTTTCAAATTTTCAAACTATTTCACGGGACAGGTAAATCTCAATTGATCAATATTCAAAGCCTAATTATATTTTTGGCATTTATCAATTGAAATTTGGAAATTATTTATTCACAAAAAAAAATATTTTCAAAGGTGTTCATGAGCTCTCCGCCAGGTGGATCGGTTGATATTTGTAACTTGATATTTGGGATTTTATAGTTTTACAATTTTGGTAGATTATAGACAGACTCTAATTAATCTATCTATATCAAATTAGTATTATAATCCCAAAGCATAATTTGAATATCTGCAAAACCGGTTAAGCCATCCATATAGTTAAATCATGGTTTTGCAAAATCCAAAATATCACCAATCGTCTTAAACTCCTTAACAAGAGAAATAATATTCCTGACTTTTTCCTTAACATACTTATTCATTGAAGCAGCAGCTACTCTCCCATCCCCCATTGCCAAAATAACGGTTGCTCCGCCACGTACAATATCACCACCTGCAAAAATATCAGGTATGGATGACTGGAGCTTATCCTTATTAACCTTGATTGTTCCCCAAGAAGACACATCGAGCTCCTTTATGCTTTTCGGGATCAGGGGATTAGGCGAAACGCCCACGCTTACGATTACCGTATCAACATCAATAAAATATTCAGATCCTTCAATTGGTACCGGTCTTCTCCTTCCGGATTCATCGGGTTCACCCAATCTCATTTTCTGCAGTTT
>JAUWBB010000233.1 GCA_030605195.1 Bacteroidota bacterium | reverse complement strand
TATAAGGTTTGCGATCAATGTAGCATCCCATAAGAATCAAATGTACCTCAAGAAAAAAAATAACTATTAGGACCTGAGTAGTTACAAGAAGGGTTAGAGCCACACAGAGTTTTTACTGTATCAAGATGACCGTAGCAATTGAAATAGAAGGACTTGAAAAGGGTATGCAGACATTTGAGGAAAGATTTGTAATTGTAAAGGCAAAATCTCAAGACGATGCTTACCAAAAAATGGAGAACCAGAAAAAAAGCTACGTTAAGCCATATCTAAATTCCGACGGCAGACAAGTTAGATGGAGAATAGAGAGTTTTGATGATTGTTATGAAACCGGTGTAGATAAACTGTCAGAATTTAATAACCCAGAAGGCGTAGAAGTTTATTCCAAGCTCAAAAGTAGAAAACTTACGCCAGAAAGAATTTGGGACGGTAACTAAAAAGCCCATCTGCCAACATCACCTTGGATACAGCGGGCGGTTCCGAGTAAATTGAAAGTTTAGTATCTTTAAGAAGTTAGGAGTAGGCTGGAAGGAAAAGGCTCCGAATGCCCGCCGTCTCCAAGCTGAATCACGTTAGCGTTTATTGTTAAAAAAGAGAAGCCTATGGGGAAGGACTGAATTAGTACTATTACTTGTGAAAATATTTTTCGGGGAAAAGATTAACCGAAAATAGACAACCCGCTTATAAATTTTCACAAGAAAACAACAAGCGGGTTGCTATTAAAAAAAACAATTATTAATCGGGAGCTGTAACTCCCAACTCAAATTTAGACATTTATGAAAGCAAAAAGTTTAGTTTTAGCCATTTTCTTAGGATTATTAGTATTCACAAGTTGTAATAAAGATGACTTCTCTCAGAATTCAGAAAATAATAAATTAATGAGCAATGATATTGGGATTCTTTACTTTAACACAATGGAAGAATTTGAAAATACCATTAATCAAGTAATTGCTGAAAAGGAGTTCTATAAAAGTTTAAATAACAACATGTTTACATCTCTAAGGACTATTAATGATTTTGCGTTGAAGAGTTCGTCAAATGAATCAACAACGGAAGACACCTTAGTTGTTAGTGATGCTTTTGCTTCGGTTCTCAATAGTGAGAGAGAAGTAATTGTAGCCGATAATTTATTTAAAGTTTCCAAACATGGTACTTTTAAATCAACAGAATCGTAAGCATTCGGCCAAGTACATATTGCTAAATGAATCCTGATACATTAGGTTTACGGCAAAAATTATCACTATGACCGAAGCTTTGTTTCAGGATTTATTGAAGCGCCAAAAGGAATCCGGATTAACTGTCCGGGATTTTTGTGCCAATGAAGGCCTTGTACCCTCCACATACTACTACTGGTTGAAAAAATCTAAGGATAAACATGCACAGCCCAGGATGTTCATCCCGCTCATTGCCGGAGGGGACACCTTACCTGTGCTAAAAAAGAATCATCAAAAGGGTTTATTGCCATCAGGGGAATACGATTCTCCAGTTATTCTGGAACTGGTTTTTCCTAATGGGACGGTTTTAAAAGTAAGGAACCAGGTGGATCTGCCCCTGCTTCAAAAACTGGTACATCTATACGATTAAAGGATGTTTCATTTACACAACAAGCTCCGGTATTATCTTTACCCTGGGGCGGTGGACATGCGTAAAAGCTTTTATACCCTAAGCGGGATTGTATCCTCCATCATGAAACGAAACGTTCAGGATGGAGAGGTGTTCATTTTTGTCAACCGGCACATGACCATTATGAAGATTTTACACCTGGAGTACGGGGGTCTGGTGATCTACCACAAGAAACTTGAAAATGGCTCATTTAAATTGCCTTCATTTGATGAAAACGCCCCCTCACTTCAGGTCAGCTGGCATGATTTGATGGGTATTGTTTCGCAGGTAAAAATCAAACCCCGCAGGCTTAAAAACCGGGTAAAATAAATGTAAAAACATACTGTTTATTTGCTCTGAAACCCTTGCTAATACAGGGATTTTTGTTATCTTCAAGCCATAATAATCAAGCGGGATAATGAGCATTTCTCAAGACAAGGACCTATTCATCGAACAGCTTCTCCACGAGCGTGACACCATGTACCAGGAGCTTTCCCGTTTGAGGAAAATCGACCAGGGGGCCTTAGAGGAAGCTGAAAACACCAACAAGGAACTTGCCCGCATTATTGAAGAAAAGGACGAAAAAATTAAAAAACTCACCGACCAGCTTTCCTGGTTCAGACTCAAGTACTGGAAACCATCCACCGAAAGGTACATTCCACAGGATCCAAGTCAGCTCAGGATTGACTTTGAAGGCCTGGATATGCTACCAGAGGAAAAGGCATATGCACAGGCAGCTGAAAAAGAGGTTATCTCGTATGAACGGGTTAAACCTGAAAAAGAGAAGAAACAGGCGGTTCGTTTACCGTTGTCTGAAGATTATCGTCGTGAAATTGAAGTTATCGAGCCGGAAGGAATAGATGAAAACTGGGTCCGCATTAATGTAGAAGTAACTGAAGTTCTCAACCTGAAACCCGGAGAACTGTATGTTCGTCGTATTGAAAGGCCAGTTTATGCGTTAAAAAAGGATCTTCTGGCACAGAATGAGGAGCAGGAATCCGGCAAGAGTATCCGTATTGCCTCTTTGCCTGATGATTTACCCCTGAAAAAGAGCAATGCCGATGCTTCCTTGCTTGTGGATATCGAACTGGGAAAATATTTATACCATTTGCCTTTCCATCGTATTATCGCCATATATAAACAGCTTGGTGTTTCAATACCGGCATCCACCATGAATGGGTGGCATAAAGACACCTGCGACCTGCTAAGGGCATTATACGACCGGTTAAAAGAAATTGTGCTTTCATCGGATTACATTCAGGTGGATGAAAGTACCATTCCGGTTATAAATAATGAAAAGCAAAAAGCGGTGAAAGCTTACCTTTGGGTGGTAAGATCTGTAATCGACAAGCTGGTATTTTTTCATTATGATAATGGTTCCAGGGCAAAAAAAGTAGTCATTGAACTACTGCGTGATTTTAAAGGTGCAGTCCAATCTGATGGATATGGAGCATATCATATATATGAGAATAAGAAAGGGGTTTTGCTTCTTGGATGCTGGGCCCATGCCAGGCGCAAGTTTGAAGAGGCCAGGCAGGAAGACAAATCCGGTGCGGAATATGCACTCGGACAGATAAGCCTTCTTTATAAGGTGGAGACCATGGCCGATGACCAGAACCTGGATGATCAGCAGCGTGCCGAATTGCGACGCCGTCTGGCGTATCCCATCCTTCAGGCTTTTGAAAAATGGATTGAAAGTTATTATCCCAAAGCTCTTCCCACAGGAAGAATGGGAAGGGCATTGAAGTATACTTACTCCATATATCGCCGGCTGGTTCGTTACCATCTTGACGGAAAGTACAAATTAGATAACAACCTGATTGAAAATAGCATCAGGGGAATGGCGATTGGTCGAAAAAATTATCTGTTCTGTGGCAATCATGATGCTGCTGAAAATGCTGCCATCATGTATTCTCTGATTGAAACCTGCAAGGCCCTGGGTGTAGATCCGCGTGAATGGATGACCGATGTTTTAAAGAGAATATCCAAATACAATAATGACTATAGCCTTGATCTGGCTGACCTGCTTCCTCACAAGTGGAAAAATGCACGGCAGTGTCAACCTGTGTCCGACTGATTCCAAAAAACTTTGGAATTGCCTGGACAAAATACACTACTTCTCCAAAATTTCAATAAAAATCCAACCCGTGTCTGAAATACTCCAAAACTTATTTGACATTATTGGACGAGGTTAGCCGAATGCTTACAAAAAAACAACAGGTTGAATTCGTGCAAATTCAACCTGTTGAAGCAAAACATGTAATGTAACCGGGAATGACGAATGCAGTAAAAATGGGAACGGGAGTGCAGTGAAAATGGCATCAAACCTTACAGCGATTTTGGCATCAATAATACAGTGTTGTGTGAACAATAGTACGGATTTTTCATATTCATTCCTCCAAGTCATTAAAAATTGTTTTACGGTTTTGCATTCGGTAACTTTTCCCTTGCAGCTGGATCAGCTGGCATTTGTATAATAGCCGGTCCAACAATGCTGTGGCAAGGGTTTCATCATTCAGTGATTTGGCCCACTCTGCAGGTGATTTATTGGTCGTGATAACCAGCGAGGTAGTTTCAAAGTTCTGGTTAATAAACACAAAGAACCTTTCACCATCCTCTTTATTAACCGATAAGGACATGACATCATCAATGATCATCAGCTGAGCCTCGGTTAACCGTTTGTACTCCTTTGCTGCAGAAGGCGTGAGCTCTCTGAGCCGAAGTGTGGCCAGTATATCATTGATATTGCGGAAGTATACTTTGTAACCACGGCGTATGGCATCAAAGCCCAGTCCGGCAGCTATAAAAGTCTTTCCGGTGCCCGAAGGACCGCTGAACATCAGGTTGTAGCATTGATCCAACCAGTTAAGTTCCCTGAGTTGGTTCAGCTGTGTGGGACCAAGCCCGGACGAGAACGCAAAATCGTATTGATCCAGATCATGATTCAAAGGCAACCTGGCCAGTTTCATCCGGAGGATTTCCTGTTTGACATCACGTTCCCGTACTTCATAAGAAAACAGATGGAACAGAAACTCGTCATAACTGGGACTACTCCTGGCGATCTCCTCCAGCAGGTAGGGCAGATTGCCGGCAATACCCGACAAGCGCAGCCGGGATGCCTGTCGTCTAATTTGTGGTATATACTGGCTCATAGTCCGTGGGTTTTTGGGTGAAAATGGATTCGTACTCCCGGATATCTGATTTCTGTGGCTCTATATGGGCCATCATTTGTGTTTTTGTTCCACCAAGTGGTTTTATACTCAGTGACTTTTGCCTGGTCGTTTTATCGGGAGCCTGACTTTCTACTACCGACTTAAAGTCATTGGCACTATAAATTTTGTTCCTAATACAAAACTCCAGGGCGACCTCCGAGTTCTGCCTGCCATGTTTCTCGCAGCATATCAGCAATGCTGACAACTGGTCCCTGACATAGCGGGGATACAGCCGTTCAATATTTGTAAGGAACGTTTCAACATCGGTGCTGTAGGAGAAGAACTCCCTGGCCTGGTCGCGCAACTGACTAACCTTAACCGAGGGATTACGGCGATGGCTGGTATTGATTACCGTGCGGCCTTTCCCTGCCGGAATCAGATGCGTGGCTATGACCTTACCTTTAGAGTCACTGATGGTTAACTGGTTGTCGGATTCAGTCACATAGACCCTGGTCTCATCATCCTTGTAGGTTCCAAAAGGTAAGGAGTAAATATTCCCGCGATATTTGATAACATTGGTTTTTAGCACCTTGCGCCCGCTTCTGCCGTCTGTCGAAAAAATGGGGTGATACGCAAGAAGATACTTTTGTTCATTGCACCACTCAGTATAGGGAACCCTGCACGTGGT
>JAUWBB010000076.1 GCA_030605195.1 Bacteroidota bacterium | reverse complement strand
TTTTTGTGGTTCTCCTTTCGCAAGCCTTTCTTCATAACCTTCCGAATAAAAATAGCGTGACGAATCAGGGGTATGTATCTCATCAATCAGGAAGATCTGGTTTTCTTTTTTACCAAACTCGTATTTCGTATCTACCAGGATCAATCCTTTTTCTGCAGCCATATCCGTTCCTCGCTTAAATAGTTTTTTGGTAAAATCTTCGAGCAATTCGTAATCCTTTTTATTCACTAAGCCCCTGGCTATTATTTCTTTTTTTGAAATATCTTCATCATGACCCTCTAAGGCTTTAGTGGTTGGTGTGATGATAGGCTCAGGAAACCTCTCGTTTTCCTTCATTCCATCAGGCAATGGGACTCCACATAGTTTCCTTTTTCCCGATTTATATTCCCGCCAGGCATGCCCCGTCAGATAGCCCCTGATCACCATTTCAACCATTATCGGTTCCACATACCGGCCGATTGTAACCATTGGGTCGGGTGACGCAATTTTCCAATTGGGTACGATGTCGTTTGTGGCATCTAGAAATCTTGTGGCAATCTGATTCAGTACCTGACCTTTATGTGGTATCCCTCTCGGAAGAACCACATCAAATGCTGAAATCCGGTCCGATACGATCATTAACAGATATTTGTCCGAAATGTTATAAACATCACGAACTTTACCTTTGTAGATACTTTTTTGCCCTGGTAGTTGGTAATTGGTTTTTACTATTGCCTGATTCATGGTTTATGGTTTGTGGTTTGTGGTTTGTGGTTTGTGGTTTGTGGTTTTTTTACTTTTATCTTTTTTCGTTCAGATCCCTACTTTTGTCGGGATAAGTTCGACTATTGTTTTTCGCTGCACCAGTTTGCGAAAATCAAGTCTCACTTACTTTTATCTTTTGTCTTTTATCGAAATTCCTTAATCCGAAATCTCCAATCCGCAATTTTCAATATCTCCTCTTCTCCCAATCACCCTCTCATTTACTTAAATTCACTATTCCTCCCTCCTTGATACTTCAATATGTTAATACCTAAGCACTTAAACACATAAACACCTTAGTACCTCATTTATCTCAACTTCTTTTCACTCCTCCTTCATCATTCATTCTTCTTGCTCTATCCGAAATAAAATGACGAACCGACCGACCGACCGAAGTCATTCGGGCAGGGAGCTTCGTCCTACTGACCTTTTTTTCACCCCTTTCCCTATTACCCAGCATCTACAATTCTTTCACTCTTCACATCATTCGTCTTTCATCTTTTTTCTTCCTTCATCCTTTTTTTCATAAGCTTTTACAATATCTTTTACCAATTTATGGCGAAGGATGTCATGGATATCAAATTCGATAATAGCAATTCCTTCTATATTATCAAGTATCCTGGTGGCCTGCCATAATCCTGAATCGTTTATGCTCGGAAGGTCAATCTGGGTAATATCTCCGGTAACAACAAATTTCGAATTTTGCCCCATCCGGGTGAGGAACATTTTAAGCTGGTTAATTGTGGCATTCTGTGCTTCATCCAGGATGACAAAAGCATTTTCCAGTGTTCTACCCCTCATATAGGCCAATGGAGCGATTTGAATAGTTCCGTCTTCAAGATAAATGGCCAATTTTTTAACCGGAATCATGTCACGAAGAGCGTCATACAAAGGTTGCAGATACGGGTCAAGTTTCTCCTTTACATCACCCGGCAGGAAGCCAAGATGTTCACCTGCCTCAACAGCCGGTCTTGTCAGGACTATCCGGCGTACTTCTTTGTTTTTCAATGCCCTGACAGCCAAAGCAATTGCCGTATATGTCTTGCCGGTACCAGCCGGACCGAAAGCCAGAAGAATATCATTGGTCCGATATTCCTTAACAAGACTAACCTGATTTACAGTTCTTGCATAAATTGGTTTCCCGGTATTTCCGTATATAATTGGCTCTTTAAAATCCCCGTTTGAGGCAGAAATTTGATGAGATGTGTCGAATAACAATTGTTCAATATCCTCCTCATGGATAAGATTGTATTTATGGTAATAATCCACAAGTATATTTATTTTCAGCTCAAAATCGATAATTTCCTCTTCTTTACCAATGACTTTTAATTCATTTCCCCTTGCCACAATTTTTAATTTAGGGAAAAATCCTTTGATCTTATCCATGTGTTTATTTTTCACCCCGTATATATTAACAGGATCAATCCCATCTAAATATATGATCTTTTCAGTCATTAAGTTTGCACAATAATGATTACTTTTGGCTAATACAAAGTAAGTTCATTTTTTCGATGAATAATAATATTTAGCTGAAGTTTTTTCCTGATGCCCATCATTACGCTAACAACTGACTGGAACCTAAACGATTTTTATACTGGAACATTAAAGGGAAAAATATTAAGTTTGTGTCCCAATGCAATTTTAGTCGATATCACCCATCAGATTCAAAGCTTCAACCTGGCTCAAGCTGCTTTTGTTCTCAAAAACAGCTATCCCCATTTCCCCTCCGGCACAATTCATATTATAGGCGTTAACGCTGAAGGCGGAACCGATCAATCCCATCTTGCAATCCACGCAGATGGACATTTTTTTATTGGATGTGACAATGGGATATTCGGATTGATATTTCGTGAAGAGCCAAAAAAAATAATCAGAATTAAACCTGAAAGTACCGAACCCGTCAGCTTTCCTGCTTTTTCTGTTTTTGCCGGAGTTGCTGCACGTTTGGCCAGGGGTGAAAAAATATCTGATCTTGGCAATCAGGTCAACAATTATGAAAAGAGTATCCCCTTAAGAGCTACTATTGAAGAAACAGGAATAACCGGAAGTATAATTTACATTGATTCGTATCAGAATGCTATAACCAATATAACCAAAGACTTGTTTGAACGAATAGGAAAGAACCGGGTTTTCGAGATCCTCGTACAAAGTAATTATTACAAATTGAACAAAATAAACAGGACGTATGGAGAAACCTCTGTGGGTGAGATCCTTGCTCTTTTTAACTCCTTGAACCTGTTGGAAATTGCCATAAACAATGGAAATGCTGCAGAGCTTCTAAACTTAACGGTTGGCTCAACCATACGCATTAATTTCAAAAACAAATCAGAAAATTCAGATGATAATGACGAAAAAAGATAATCTGGCTGCTTTTGAAGAGTTGCTTGATATTATGGACGAATTAAGAACCAAATGTCCCTGGGATAAGGAGCAAACTTTTGAAAGTCTCCGAAAGTTAACCATTGAAGAAACCTATGAATTGGGCGATGCTGTTTTAAGAAAAGATGTGCAAGGCATTAAGGATGAATTGGGTGATTTGATGCTTCATATCGTCTTTTATGCAAAAATCGGTTCGGAAAACCATTATTTTGATATTGGGAGTGTTATTCAGGCTCTTAATAAAAAATTAATAACCCGACATCCTCATATTTATGGAGATATTGAAGTAAGAAATGCTGATGATGTAAAAAAGAACTGGGAAGAGATTAAGCTCAGAGAAGGCACAAAATCCGTTCTCGAAGGAGTACCTAAATCCTTGCCCGCCCTGGTTAAAGCAAATCGTATTCAGGAAAAAGTAAGAGGTGTAGGATTTGATTGGGAACATAAGAACGATATATGGGCTAAAGTTGATGAAGAATTAAGCGAAATTAAAAGGGAATTAATAAAGAATCAAACCAATTTGAATAATAATTCCCAACAGGAAAAAATAGAAGCTGAATTCGGAGACCTTTTTTTTTCACTTATAAATGCTGCCCGGCTTTATAAGATCGATCCTGAGAATGCCCTGGAACGTACCAATCAGAAATTTATTAAACGTTTTGCCTTCCTCGAAGATAAAGCATCAAAATTGGGTAAGTGCCTAAAGGACATGAGCCTTAACGAAATGGACAAGATTTGGGAAGAAGCAAAAAAAATTGAATAAAAATTATTATAAATGACCTAATTAATCTAATTTCTAATTGACCTGAAAAATAGCCAATGACAAAATACCAGAACTTGGATATTGTGCCACAGGCATCCCTTTGGGAGATTTTTGGGATTTAATTAGAGCAATTAGGTTAATTAGAATAATTAGAGCAATTTGAAATATATACTTGTTTTTCTTATCAGCTTGGTTAACTTTTTTTGTAATGCCACAGGTTTACATCAAACAGGTGGAAAAGATACCGTAGAGGTAAGGTTCGATAAAAAGTATTTTCTTTCCTATCTCACCGATACAAGGGATATTTTGACGGCACCTGTACATTGGAACAAAAATCAATGGATTTCCGCAGGGGCAGTCCTGGGTACCACGGCAATTTTGATAACCCAGGATACGAAAATTCAGGAGTTTGCCATTGATAACCGAACAGGCTTTTTAGATAATGTTGCAAAGTACGGTTTTGAAAGATGGGGTGGTAGCAAAGTTTACACTAATTATTCACTGATTACCATGGGGGTATTTTTTCTACACGGTGAATTATTCGACAATCAAAGAAGTAAAAGGGTTGCATTACTAGGACTGAAAACCTTTGTGGTGACAGGGGCTATCCTGTACATTCCTAAATTCATGTTTGGCCGTCACCGGCCATTTGCTGATGATCCGTCAGATCCCTATGCATGGGACGGCCCGTTTTCGGATCATTTGTCATTACCCTCCGGACACACCACCTCCGTTTTTGCAATTGCATCCATCGTTGCCTCGGAATATAAAGATAAACCGATTGTTCCTGTTGTTGCTTATTCTATTGCCACCCTTACCGGCATATCTAGAGTATATGAAAATAAGCATTGGGGTAGTGATGTTTTAATTGGAGCAGCGTTTGGTTATGTTATGGGGAAATTGATCTACAACAAAAACAATTGGGGTATCCAAATCAAACCGGTAACTACTCCTGAAGTAACAGGAGTGACGCTTATCTTCCCTATTCCTTAGCATGTTCAACCGGTTTGTCTTTTTTACTTTTTGTTTCCTCTTTCTCACCCTGTTCTTTCTTCTCCGGTGTAAAATGAACCATTTCCAGTTTCTGGAGGAGGTTATACCAGTTAAATATCTTTTTCATATCAGATACATAAACCCTGTCTTTGTCATACCCGGGAAGAACCTCTTCAAAATATCTCTTTAGTTCTTCATTCGGCGATTTAAAATCGATCGTGGGACCACCATTTTCCTTTTCATGGATCTTCTTGAAAATATCAACCATGGGAACATCTTCTTCCTTTGTAAATATTGCAATTTCCTCAAGAGAACTTACTTTCATGGTTGAAAAAGCACTCATTCGTTTCCTGGTTTCGAGGTTTTCAACGATAATTGCATTTCTGCCCTGGGATATTAATTTGAATAAGCCTTGTTGCCCGCTAATTGCCATAATATCTTTCAGATCCATGCCTTAGTTTATTTGTGATTCCTAAATACTGATTAGTAACAATTTTTACCTGATTTACAAAACCAACTTAATCATATTCACGCTATTTTCCTCTCTTTCTTAATTTGTTCATATGCCTCATTCACTTTCTGGAACTTTTCTTTGGCCATCTTTTTAAAATCTTCACCAAGATAACTTACTTTATCCGGATGATATTTGACAGCCATATTTCGGTATGCTTTTTTTACTTCCTCATCTGTCGCATTACGATTAATTTCCAGAATTTTATATGCAGAGTCTGTTTTGGGGACAAACATGTATTTTATTGAATCTTTATCTTTTGTACTGATTCCAAGGTAGGATGCAATAAGTTCGATGGTTTTAATCTCTGCCGGATGAATAATACCATCTGCTATTGAAATCCCAAACAGAAAATGGATTAATTGCAGACGACTTGAATAATCAAGGTTTTGTTTTATTTGTAAGGCAACATCCCTAACTGAAACATGTTGTTTCAGGATATTGCGCAACATGATCATTGCTTCTTCGGCTGATTCATGCCCAAAGCTTTGTACGAAGTATTTCTTTACATATTCAAGTTCTGTCCGGAGCACCTTTCCATCGGCTTTCATAACTGCAGCAACCAGTACAAGTAAACTCATTGCATAAGCGCCGGTGGTAGTTCCCCCCTGATCTAAAACAGCCTTATCGGCAACGCTTTCAAAGAGCGATCCAAGTGTAAACCCTAATAATCCTCCAATGGGTCCAAAAAAGGCCCACCCTAAACCCCCGCCTATCCATTTGGCAAATTTTCCCATCTGTTTACGATTTTTTTTTCTAATGAGTCAAACATAACAATAACCATACTATATTCAAATGCATATAAAACAGTCAGAACAAGGATGAATTATCCATAATTGCAGCATGGACTTCTAATATCTGTGGTATTAGCAATTGTTTATCATCATTAATAATGACATAATCAGAACGTTTTATTCTTTCTTCTTCATCAAGTTGGTTCTTCACCCTGTTACGAACTTTGCTTTCAATAACGTTATCTCTTTCCATTACCCTTTTTATTTTTAACGCTTCAGGAGCAGAGATCGTTATAATTTTATCAAGGTGTTTATCAGCGCCACTTTCAAAAAGGATCGCGGCTTCTTTTATAACATATGAGTATTCATTATGTA
Organism: Bacteroidota bacterium; assembly: GCA_030605195.1. GTDB lineage: Bacteria > Bacteroidota > Bacteroidia > Bacteroidales > VadinHA17 > CAZEWS01. The sequence goes on along the minus strand of JAUWBB010000076.1, from coordinate 3,728 downwards.
GTTCGGCCCAGCTAAGGAAATGTTCAAATACAATGGGATGGACAATTAAATTTACTTTCTTTATTTTTTTTTCATCATTAAATATCAAAGTTGCCAATCTTTCTTTATCTAATTTATTCTGCCTGTAAATATTTTTTCCAAAGATACGGGTCAATTGATCAATGATCTGTGCATTGGATGCCATTAAATTACGGGCTTCGAGATCGGCATGATAAACGGGTACACCTATCTTTTTAAAGATTTCACAAACCATGGATTTGCCGCTTCCTATTCCCCCTGTGATTCCAACTTTGAGCATTATTTCTCAATAATATAGTCTATATTCATGGGATAAAAACGAACGGATCTGATATATCCGGGATATTTGACCAGGTCAACCTTTAATTTGTTACTGATTGATTTCTCTAATGATTGATAATCAACTACAGCCCTGAACAGGTGAGAAGAAAGTTTATTATAATCACTCAATCCCACCAAAAAAGTAATAGAAACGGTTCGCGGAAATAATTTCAGGTCTAATGTGTCGGGCACATTTGTGGTTTCGATGGGAATATCATATTTTGTTTCAGTGAATTGGTCCACAGGAATATTAACCATTACCTTCCTGGGCGAAAAGGTGACATTTTTAATATTTTCTATTGGGAGAGTTTTTTTCACTGTTTGGTTAACCTTAACCAGTTTTTGATGCTTTGTTTTCACCTCCTGTAGCGTATCCAAAATCACATTCGGACCTAACAATGTAATACTATCAGGTTCAGTGGTAATTTCGCCTTTTAACATAAACTGTTTTTCATATTCAATGTCTAAATCAGCAATAACCAGAACTTTTTTACTGACTATTTCATCAAATTCAAACATTAAGGTATCAGGAGAGATTTCAATAATCTGGATATCTGATTGCAATTGACGGGAAAATCGACTCTTGATATTTGAGGTAAGCAGATAGAAACCGGTAGAATTTCCATTTGTTATCTTAAATAAGGAGGAAGAATTATAGTTTATAATCAGGGGTACCTTTGGGTTGCTTAACTTGTATTTCAACAAGGTATAACCAGGTGCCTTAACGATAAGATTTAGCCTGGTGGGCAAATCCTTTACCAATACTTTATGTTTTGGCAGGTTTGTATACTTTACAGGATAAGATATAAGTGAGGTAGAATTTTTATTTAACTCATTTAATAACCATAGAATTGTTGAAACAAGGAGGAAAACTAAAAACACAATAATTCTCTGGTCAAGCTTATATCTTTTACCTCGAATGTATTGCCGTAAATTCCAACCTTTTTGCTTTTTCAAGACATGGTTTTTAAAATCCCGAAAAATACGGTAGATCGTATCCCTTACCTGATATAAAAATCTATATCAGAATTTCTTTTGAGCAGGAAGATCCCTGGAATCTTTGAGGATTGCACTTTTATCAATCTTTAATCTGACATTATCGCCGACGTCAACAACGATAACATTTTCTTTAATATCGACAATTTTGCCATATATACCACCTGTAGTAATAACTTTATCTCCCTTTTTGACAGACTCTCTGAACGATTTCAGGTCTTTTTGTTTTTTCATCTGGGGACGAATCATAAAAAAATAAAAAACCAGAATAATTAAAATCAAAGGTAAAAAAGTCATGATAGGGTTCTGGTCCTCCGATGCAGGTGTCATCATCAAAATGTAAACCAAGTTACTCATCTCAATATAATTAAATTAAAATTTGCTTTTTATTCTATTCTATTTTTTCAGCATATGTAGTTAAACTTTGCACAGGTGTATCGCTAATTAAAGTCTGTCAATATGGACGGACACTAATTAGAGCCTGTCTATAAACTAAGCATTTAGAATTTTTTAAAAAATAACAAATTACAAAGTAATAACAATTTTATTACACGACCAAGATATTGTCATTCTTTCAACGATCTTCACCAATCAGCCCCTTTCCACGTTTCACGATTTTCTTTTCTTGCTTCAACTCATGAATGATCTTATCTAAGATACCATTGATAAAATTGCTGCTCTTTGAAGTGCTGTAATATTTCGAAATTTCAAGATACTCATTAAAACTTACTTTGGTTGGGATTTCCGGAAATTCTAACATTTCAGCTATTGCCAATTGCATTACCAAAATATCCATAAAAGCAATACGGTCTATTTCCCAGTTTTGTGCATGCCGATCAATTAAAAGCCTGTATTCTTCCCCGTTTAAAATTGTTTTGCAAAATAATTGTTTTACAAAATATTTATCATCTTCATTTTTATACATTCCCATTAATGGGATATTTTCATCAGAAGCATCCTGAAATCTTTTAATGGTTTTAATGACCATATTAATTACAAATTCCATATCATCGTTCCAGTAGATGCTCTGTTCCTCCAGGTTTTGGAATAATTCTTCTGACTGGATAATCAAGTTTGAGTATATTTGGATTATGATCTTTCTGTCAGCCGTGTAAGAATCTTCCTTGCTTTTAAGATATGATAAATAATCTTCTGAATCGTTTATTTTTAAAAAAAGATTTTTGATTAATTCAGGATAATTCTTCCAGTTTAATTTATTTAAGGAGAGAAAAATATTTAAATGCTTGTTAACCCTGAACTGCTTTATTAACCGATTATTAATAAACCTCGTGTTCGGATTTAGATCTTCAAGGGTAGGTATCTTTTTAATCCTGGAAAGTTTGATCCGCTCGTTGGCATAATTGGTAATTTCAACCAGAAGTAAAAACAGGTAGTGATACAATTCATAAGTCTTTTTTATACTAAAGAATAATTGCTTTTTTGAATGAGCAATTGATTCACTATTTGACTTATAATGAGCATAAAGGGCCTGTAATATCTTAACCCGGAGTAACCTTCTGCTTAACATATTTAAAAGAACTGGAATACATATTAGTCAATGCAAATGTAATTCTTTTTTCAAGTTGAGCAAATATGGTCTCATTTATAATTTTCACGTTTTATTAGGTTTCTGTTACTTAAACAAAAAATTATTTTATACATTTGACCGTCAAATTATTCTAACTACATAAAAATCAATGAAGATGGAAGAGGAATTAGAAAAAAAGGAAGAACTTGAAAAAAACGAAGAATCTGAGAAATTCGAAAGGGAAGAAATTTTCTCAAAAGCAGTAAGAGCTGGAAAAAGAACTTATTTCTTCGATGTAAAAACAACCCGAAGAAATGACTTATACGTGACCATTACTGAAAGTAAAAAACGTTTTAACCGTGATGGTCGATTTTACTATGAGAAGCACAAAATCTTTCTTTATAAAGAAGATTTTGACAAGTTTTCAGAAGGTTTATCTGAAGTGGTAAATTTCATCAAATCGTCTAAAAATGAACCTGTTGAAAATGAAGAAATAAAAAAACCGGATGCAGACGAAACATTAGTTGAAAACTATACCAATGTGGAGTTTGAAGACCTGGAAGAAAAAAAGGAATAAATAAAAAAAGCTCCGGTCGGGGCTTTTTTTTATACATCTTTTTATGATTAAAGCATAACATTTTTAAAAAATTGCTGCTATGGACCAGATTGTATACAAGCCTATCGGGTATATTCAAACTCCATTTCAACGGCCTGAGAATACCCCTTTACCGGATATTAAATCCTTCATTCCTAATTTTGACAATCCGGAGAAAGTCAAAACCGGATGGTTCGCTAAAGTAAGTTCGAATTTTCCCAAACGAAAATCAGATAACCGGTTTAACTAAGTAAAGCTACAAGCTTCAAG
>JAUWBB010000258.1 GCA_030605195.1 Bacteroidota bacterium | reverse complement strand
TTTTTGTTACCAAGGTGTTTTTTTATAAACATAACAAAGATAGATAAACTATATTAATGTGATAAACCCCGACAGGGTTCAAACCATTTCGTGAACAAAGTGAACGGAATGTCTCACGAGCAGGTTTGAGCGAAGGACTTGCCCCGTGAAATAAATCGTAGATTTAATGCAAAGCATTATTTCACGGGGTAAATGGGAGCGAATAAACCCTGTCGGGGTTCTTAAATGCAAATATAACCTGCTCATAGCGATCCGACGGGTAGAAAAAAGACTTGGCAAAGTAGTGAAGTGAATTACTCGAAAATAACTATACCCTTGATTTAATTTTTCTTTATTTTCTTTTTTTCCTTAGCCTCTCCGTAGGAGTCCTTTGGACAGCCTTAGCCTTGGCCTCTACCGAAAGTTTTCGGGATTATTCCACAATCATTCAAATTTAGCAGTTTCATTTGAATAGTATTAACCTTTTTAATTACTTTGCGAAGCTATGTTCTTTAACTTTGGCTTTTATAAAGTAGAATAAGATTTCAATAAACTATAAAATCATATAATATGATGTCAGGTGTTCCACCTGACAATTAAAGCTGTCGGTTGGAAACAACCGACAGCAGATTAAAATCGAAAAAAAATAGTTATCTTTATTTTCGGAAGAAAATATTTCACCATGGTACGAGAAATAATTTACCTGATTTTTATTTCAATTTTCTTTTTTGCGGGATGCCGCACTGAAACCAGTATCATTACGGATCGGAATCTGGCCTATTTATATAATCCGAGCCTTACATCATTACATCCGCGATACAAGGTTTTTCATAATAATGATGAAACATCAACCTTATATGTAAAGGTATATCCTGTTGAACTTTTGTTCAATCAGGCGAACGAAGAAGGGGTGTATCGTGCAGAGCTGAAGGTATTTTATCGTTTGTATGAATTAGACGATTTCCGGATGATGGTTGATAGCGGATACAATCATTATTACATCAACATGCAAAATGTAAGAAGGGATTTTATTGCCCAAATACCTATACAGGCTAAACGATCGCGTAAATATAACCTGGAGGTCATAACCCATGATGTCCTCCGGAAAAAGGCAGTTCAGGCATATATTCCTGTAGATAAAACATCAGCCTTTAACGCGCAAAATTTTAAAGTTTTTCGGTACGGTACCGGATCATCGGTTTTTAATCCGATTCTTGACAGCAATTTGGTGGTCCGTCTGCAATTTCCAAATGAAACGGCAGATAGTTTGTATGTTCATTTCTACAAAAACTTTTCACCGTTACCTTTACCACCATCATACAGTATTCCAACACGGTCATTGGGGAATAATCCCGATAGTATCTGGCATCTGCGTTACTCGGACACTCTTCCGGTTCGTTTAACTACGAAGGGAGTATATCATTTTAAAGTCAATCCGGATGTCAGGGAAGGATATACACTTTTTTATTTCGGTGATTTTTTTCCCTCCATTAAAACGCCGGAACAAATGATCGAACCATTGGAGTACCTGCTTTCAGCAAATGAAATGCGGGGTATCCGAAACCGTTCCAATCCCAAACTGGCTGTCGATAATTTTTGGATTAACATTGCCGGAAATATTGATAAAGCAAGGGAATTAATTCGGATTTTTTATAACCGGGTTTTCTTTGCCAATTATTTCTTTGTTTCCGACAGGGAAGGCTGGAAGACCGACCGGGGTATGATCTATATTGTGTATGGACCACCCGATATTCTTTTCAAAAATGACAAGGAGGAAGTCTGGTCCTATGGTAAGAAAAAGAAATCCGATAAAATATCATTTACTTTCCGGAAGGTAAACAGTTCTTTTACAGAGAATGAATATCGCCTGGTCAGAGGAGAGGAAGTGTATACACGTTGGGTAGATGCTGTTAGTTCCTGGAAAAGCGGTAAAGTTTTCGATATGGATGAACAAGAGACCAGATAGGCAATGGGCAAGTACAAATCGGAAATTATATTCGGGTATCATTCCATTATTGAAGCGATCAGGTCTGGTGAGGAGATTGAGAAAATACTGATAAAACAGGGTGCCAGGGGAAAAATACTTGATGAAATTTTGATTTTAGCCCGGAGGAGAAAAATCCCGTATCAGTTGGTACCTGTTGAGAAGATCAATAAAATCACCCGGAAGAACCACCAGGGAATTATTGCTTTCCTTTCACTGATTGAATATAAGGATATTGAGCAAATTCTACCCGGATTGTACGAGGAAGGTATAAGCCCGTTGATTTTGATCCTGGATAGAATTACGGATGTCAGAAATTTTGGGGCTATAGCGCGTACTGCAGAATGTGCAGGTTTACATGGTATCATCATTCCCGAAAAGGGATCGGCACAAATTAATGCTGATGCAATAAAAACTTCTGCCGGGGCCTTGTATAATATACCCATTTGCCGGAGCCGGAATTTGATAAAAACTGTACAATTTCTCAGGGAAAGTGGTTTGCAGATCGTTTCAGCTACAGAAAGATCTGCAACTTTATATTATGAAGTTGATTTCACACCTCCCACGGCCATTGTTTTGGGTTCTGAAGATAAAGGAGTTTGTAAGGAATTGTTGGAAAAGTCGGATAAAAAAGCAAAAATACCATTGTCAGGTAAAATTGAATCGTTGAATGTTTCGGTTGCAGCGGCTATAATGATTTATGAAGCTATAAGGCAAAGGATGCTGTCGAGCTAATTCAGATTATTTAGCCAGTTTCTGAAAATCATCACCTGTTGGATTCTGGAATACCTTCAGGGCAAATTCGGGAATAACGGCAAGAATGTGATCAAAAATATCAGCCTGGATTGCTTCATAGTTTGCCCACTTCTGGTCGTTGCTAAATACATAAATCTCCATGGGAATCCCCCTGTCGGTTGGCTGAAGGTGCCTGACCAGAAATGTCATATCGTTATGGATATTGGGATGATTAATAAGATATTTTTCTACATATTTCCTGAAAATTCCAAGATTGGTTAGTCTTCTTCCGTTAACTTTTACCGATTCATCAATATTTAGCTTCTTGTTGTATTCGGTCAGTTCCTTGTCTTTGGATTCAATATAGTCTTTCAAAACACGGATTTTCTTAAACTTCGTAAGCATTTCAGGAGTACAAAATTTAACACTTTTCATATCAATGCTAATGGATCGTTTGATCCTTCTGCCTCCTGATTCTTCCATTCCTTTCCAGTTATTAAAGGCGTCGGACACCAGGGCATAGGTAGGGATGGTACTTATTGTTTTATCCCAATTTTGGACTTTTACCGTATTCAGGTTAATTTCCTGTACGGTTCCGTCAGCCTGGTACTTTGGCATTTCAATCCAGTCACCCGGTTTCACCATATTGTTGGCTGATAGCTGGATGCTTGCAACAAACCCCAGGATGGTATCTTTAAAGACAAACATGAGCACGGCAGCCATTGCACCTAAACCGGTAAATAGTTTGATTAAATCCGTATTAAAAACCACTGAGATAATCAGCATGATGCCGATAAAATACACGATAATTTTTACAACTTGTACAAAGCCTTTGATATGCCGTTCTTTTGATATGGGCATGTAGTTGTAAATAGTATGAAGGGCATTGATGAATGAATCAAGCACCAGCAATCCAATGAGGATCATGTAAATGTAAGTTACGTTCCGGATCGGTTCGATGAATGACGGATACTCTTCAAAAGTGAGACCGGCGGAATAAAATATAACCAGTGCAGGCGCAAAATGCGACAACCGGTTAAATACCTTATTTTCCACGAAAACATCATCCAATTTTGTTTTTGTTCTACTAATAAAACGAATTATGATCGATACAATGACCTTTTTAGCAATATAATTGGCTAAAAAGCTAAGAAAAATAACAATCAGCAGGAAAATGACAGTTTTGATGAATGCGGCCAGGTTACCGGTTATTCCTAAACTGATTAACCATTCTGTGAATTGTGGACCCAATGTTGATTCCATAATATTTTGAAAAATTAAATGTTAGTCAGGCAGTTTATTATCAGGTGGAAACACCTGACAACAAAACAATCCGGAAGGCAAAATTAGTTTTTATTTTGTTACATTGGAAATTCAAAATGCCTAAAATGCCTAAAATTCAGAATACACTTAATTTTTGAATAATAATTTTCTTATTTTGCAATTTCTATTCATTTTAGTCATTTTTTTCATCACTTAAAATAAATACTATGAAGAATATTGCTACAATCATCGGTTTCTGTTTATTTACCGGAACCCTTCATGCACAGGTTGATTTTAATGATTATTTTATACACAAAACCTTACGTGTTGATTATATCCTTGCAGGTGATGCAACACATACGGGAGTTTATCTGAGTCAGATGAAGCAGGAGCCTTTTTGGGGAGGTTCCAGGAAAAACCTTATTGACACATTCGGATAGGGGGAATTTGAAGGGGGAGGTTATGTTGCAAAAGGTGTTTACCGGCCTTATTATAATTGCAGGATGAAGAGCAATATAGCTCAAGGATTTTGTCCGGTTTGTCAAAGAGCGATTAAACGAATAATTGAGTTTTATATAAAATAAAAATGATGAAATAATGTCACAAATCAATTATCTTAGGGAAATTTTACCAGTAAGGGATAATTTTTTTCCAAGTGAAACATTTAACCGCTGAGGAAATTCTGGATGGAATTCGAGACAAGAATAATGATATTCTAACATTTGTTTACAAGAAATATTATCCTTTCATTAAAAAATATATTCTGAATAACAGTGGAAATAAACAGGATGCAGAAGATATATTTCAGGAAACCATTGTTATGATTTATCGTAAGGTGGAAGAAGGGCAACTTTCTCTGGATTGCAGTTTAAAAACCTATATTTACTCCGTTTGCCGGATATTATGGCTCAAGGAACTGGAGATGAGGAAATTAATAAGAAACAATAATCCGGAACTTAAAAACATAGTTGACCCGGAAGTAAATTTTTTTTTAGAGG
>JAUWBB010000339.1 GCA_030605195.1 Bacteroidota bacterium | reverse complement strand
GGAAGGATGGTCAGTAGGACGAAGCTCCGGTTCGTCATTTTAGACAAAGCAAGCGAAAGTGCAAAGGGGAGATTGGGTGAAAATGGAAATATGGAAATAAATAGAAATAAAGTCGTGGCCAGTATGCAGTATTTAGCAGGCAGTAAGCAGATGTGAGCCTGGGGTGAACGGGGCAGGCCAAAAACTAACCTGTTAGCAGCCGGAAGGACTTTCTATGACAGGGTGTTATCCCGAATTTAACGATTGCCTCACGATGTTTCCTGGTAGGATAACCCTTGTTTTTATCCCACCCGTAATTTTTATATTGCCGGTGAAGTTTTATCATGTAGTCATCCCTGTAGGTTTTCGCCAGAACCGAGGCTGCCGCGATGGACAGATATTTACCATCGCCACCAACAACACAACGATGTGGGATTGAAGGGTATGCTTTAAACCGGTTCCCGTCAATGACTAAAAATCCGGGTTTTATTCTTAGCTGATTAATGGCCAAATGCATTGCCAGGAAAGAGGCGTTTAGAATATTCAGATCGTCAATCTCGTTATTGTCTGCCATAGCTACTGCGTATGCAACAGCTTTTTTTTTAATGGTGTCTCTTAATAAATATCGTATTTTTTCCGGTAGTTTTTTAGAATCATTGAGGATGGAACAATAAAAATCTGAGGGCAAAATAACGGCTGCTGCAAATACGGGACCTGCCAGGCAACCCCTTCCGGCTTCGTCACATCCGGCTTCAATAATCCCTTTTTTGTACCAACGTTTTAGTCTTTTCACTTTCTTACCACATGTGTCAGGTATTAGCCTTTCTATAAAATATAGTGTCTGTCCATAAATTCATCGAAAACCGGGTGATATGAATATAGAACAAGGAACAAGGATTTTAGAATGTCGATTTTTAGCAACTTCTAAAATCGTAAATCGTTGATCCTTGTTCATTATTCAATTTATTTCAAATTTTCAGGTCCTTCCTCAAAACATTTTTCAATAGATATCCATACTTTTTCAGCTGTTTTATCCCAGCTAAATTTTTTTCTTTGTTTCTGACCTTTTACGATTAATTGTCTTTGCTGATCAGGATTCTGTGATATGCTTAACATGGCGTTTTTTATGGAATCGACTGACCCGGGATCCACCAGGATAGCAGCTTCTCCTGCAACCTCGGGCATGGATGTTTTATTCGAAGTTATCACCGGCGTATCGCAATACATCGCTTCCAGGATGGGAATACCAAAGCCTTCAAAAAACGATACATACGTTAAAGCTATTGCCCCGCCCAAAATCTTATACATGGCTGTAGATTCCTGTTTCCCATAAAAAATAACATCATCCCTGAAATCCATTCCGGAAAGAATATTTTTTAATTCTTTGGTTTTAAACCAGGTATCCCCAACGATCAGTAATTTCATGTCGGAGGAAAAACCCTTTTTAAATTCATTGAATGCCAGCAAGAGATTGGCAACATTCTTCCGTGGATGAAGATGTCCGATAAATACAAAATAATCCTTACCTTCTGCATACGTTTGTTTTGAAATCTTTTTCTCTTCCGGGGTCAGAGGGGAATAGAAAGAATTACTGCCATTAAATACAACATCAATCTTATCGGGGTTGATTTTAAAACTTTTGCTAATATCCTGCCTTGAAAAATCGGATACCGTAATAATCCGACAGGCTTTTTTCGCGTATAAAGGAAAAAATTTGTTGTAATACCTTCTAATAAGGAAAGGTAAATCTTCCGGCCGGTGAAAAAAATTAATGTCATGTATAACCGGTAAGGATAATACGTTGGAGTAAAGTGAAAGAAACCCGTCAGGTGACAGAAAAAGATCGGGTTTGTATTTTTCGAGGGTTCTTTTAACAGCGTGCTCAAACCAGTAATACCAAAGGAATGGATGCCGCGCAGGAGGAGAAATACAAACCGGTTGGATATTTGAAGAATAGATAAATTCTTCACTGTATGGTCTGTCAAACAAAAACAGGAACTGGTGCTCCGGATGATTTCTTGTGATTCGATGTAAGGTTTCACGTGTAAACCATGCAATACCGTCGATTTTATCCGGAATAAGCAAACGGGTATTAACTGCTATAACCATGAATAGTTTTCCTGTTTCAACGGATTCAGCTAAAAATCCGGTAGCTTTATTACATTTGTAAAGTAAACGATAATAATTCAAGTTTGAAAAAGAAGTTTGTTACAAATCTGGCGATCCTTCTCTTGTTAAATTTCCTCATTAAACCATTCTGGGTTTTAGGGATCGACCGGACCATTCAGAATGTTGTTGGTGCAGAAGATTACGGGTTTTACTTTTCATTGTTTAATTTTTCCCTCCTGCTGAACATTATCCTCGATATCGGCATTACCAATTTTAACAACCGTAATATTGCCCAACATCAGCACTTATTAAGCAAATATTTTTCCAACATTGTAATTTTAAAATTTATTCTTGCCTTTGTTTATTTCTTTGTCAGCCTGGCTGTTGCCCTGATCATCGGTTATACATGGAAACAATTCTTTCTCTTGTTAGTTCTCGTTCTTAATCAGTTTATTGCATCCTTTATACTTTACCTGAGGTCAAATATCAGCGGGTTACACCTGTTTAAGACCGATAGCCTGATCTCGGTACTTGACAGGGCATTAATGATCCTCATTTGTGGCGTGCTTTTATGGGGCAACGTAACACAAAGAACATTCAGGATCGAATGGTTTGTGTATGCCCAGACTGCTGCCTATTCACTAACTTTTGTCGTTACCTTTTTTATTGTTTTGTACAGGGCTGAATTTTTCAAACCCCGGTTTGACAAGAAATTTCTGATCATCATAATCCGGCAAAGTTATCCATTTGCATTATTAAGCTTGTTGATGATTTTATATAACCGGATCGATTCTGTTATGCTGGAACGTTTGCTTCCTGATGGGAAAGAACAGGCAGGGATCTATGCCCAGGGATTCCGGATCCTCGATGCTGCCGCCATGGTTGGTTTCTTATTTGCCGGACTTCTGCTGCCTATGTTCTCAAGAATGATCAATCTAAAAGATTCAGTTGAACAATTAGCCCGGTTTTCTTTTTTATTAATCATTATACCTTCCATTATCGTTTCGTTTGTTTCTGTTTTTTATAAATCGGAGATAATGGATCTGTTATATCTAACGCATGTATCCATCTCAGCTGACATTTTCGGGGTTTTGATGTTAGGATTTATTCCCATTTCCACCAGCTATATATTCGGAACGTTACTTACTGCAAACGGAAACCTGAAAGAATTCAATCTGTTAGCCGCTTCGGGTGTTTTATTAAACATCGTATTAAACGGATTTCTTATTCCCAAATATTTTGCCTACGGTTCGGCTGTTGCCAGTTTAATTACCCAAACCTTCACGGCAATTTTGCTGGCTTTCCTGGTGTATAATATCTTTAAATTTACGTTTAACTGGAAGTTGATCCTAAAGTTGCTGGGATTTACCCTGTGTATTTTCCTTTTGGGAATTTTCCTGAAAAAGATCGATATGGAATGGTCTTATGGTATTATTACTTTCCTTGGTGTCGGAACGATCCTGGCTTTTTTATTCAGGCTTCTCAGTCTGAAATTCTTCTATCAAATTATCCGGTATGGAGATTCAAACTGATTAGTTTCTACTTTAAAAATAATCAAAGGC
>JAUWBB010000324.1 GCA_030605195.1 Bacteroidota bacterium | reverse complement strand
AATCGTCTACTTTTCATATACTTAACTTTAGTGTCAATTTTTAATAATTCTATGAACCGATGCAGTATTTTCACCATTATCTTATCAGTTTTGTTCCTACTTGCCTTAATAGATGATATACGATTAAGAGATCAAAAGTCTCAATTAGTTTCAGATTGTGAACATTGCGAATATGTCAAAACAGCAATTCAAGATAATTTTGAAATCAATATTGCAATTTGTGAAAATCAACTTGAAGAGTTGAACGAAAAGCACGAACCACACCTCCTGATTTACCATACTCTGAGACTATTCAAAGGTTAAAGATTAAAGGTCTAAATGATCCATTGCGAGAATTGAACAATGATTTAATGAGAAATCAAGACCTAATACTAATTAAAAAAAATACTGAAGGAAGACATGGTTTCCAGAAACAAAATAAAAAATCCAATTCGTAATTATTTCAATCTGACCTCGTAATTTTGAGTCAAACTTATACTTTGATAAATGAAAAATTCAATTCTTCTGCTAATTCTGACTTTTCCAATTTCCTTATTTGCTCAGGAAATTAAAAAAGCAGATGCTTTGGTTTCTCCTAAAATCGCTGAACGTGAAATTACCGTTGGAGGAGAAAATGCCAATTTATCCGGATTTAATAATCAATCCATTCAGTATGCAATTAATGCAATAGAAAATACAGGAGGAACCGTTTTATTGAATCCTGGATTATATGAAATAATTGCACCGGTGCGTTTGAAATCTAATGTAAGACTTGTTGGTTCCGGGAAAGAAACCGTTCTGAAAAGAAGTAAAGGCGTACAAACAAAATATATTATTGATGCCGATTATGGTGAACTGAAACTACCTGTAGAAAAACCTGATGGCTTTGAAATTGGTATGAAAGTGCAGGTGACAGATGACGTGAATAATGGATGCTGGAATGTTTCTACTGCATATATTACCGATATTGCAGATAACGTGATTTATATTGATAAAGGATTAATTCGCGATTATCGATCAGATTTAAATGGCTTAATATCCAATGCTTCTTTTGTAATAGAAGTTATTGATGCGGTAAATTCTTCCATTTCAAATTTAGTAATAGATGGCAACCGGCTTGAAAACTTTTTTGCCGATGGTTGTAACAGTGCAGGAGTGCTGATATTCAGATCTAAGAATATAGTTATTGATAATGTTCAGGTAAAAGATTTTAACGGAGAAGGAATCAGCTGGCAAATTACGGAGAATGTAACTGTGAAAAATTGCGAAATATCGGGTAGTGGTAATACCGGTCTGCACCCGGGTACAGGTTCGCCCTTCTCTGTGATTGAAAACAACGATGTTCATCATAACGATCGCGATGGATTATTTATTTGCTGGCGGGTTTATCAAAGCAAAGTAACGGGGAACAAATTCCACCATAATGGGCGGTATGGTTTGTGTACAGGGCATAAAGATACAGATGTTATTTTTGAGGATAATCACATTTTCAATAATGAAAGCGATGGAATTCATTTGCGCGGAGAACAGGAAAGTAATGCTCCACACAGAAATACATTTGTTAAGAATATAATTGAAAATAATGGAACTGACGGAGGTGGTTTTGGCCTTTCCATTAATTCGCCTGCCACAGATCTGGTGTTGAAAGAAAACGTTTTTAAGAACTCATTAAAAACACAACAGGCTGCTATATATATTTATAAAGCAGGCTTAAAACCGAAATTGATGAACAACCAATTTGATGAGCATAAATTAGGTGAAGTGGTTTTCGAGAAAGAGTAATTTTTGATGAAATTGTCATTTCGAGGATCTTCGAAAAGTTAAGGAAATCGAAGATTTCCTGCTTTTCGGGACCATGGACACCACCACACTGAAAATCCTGGTGTCCCTAATTTTAAAACAAAAAAACTGCGTTTTTCAACGCAGCTTCTTTTCGGTGGTGCCACGCGGAATCGAACCACGGACACCAGGATTTTCAGTCCTGTGCTCTACCAACTGAGCTATGGCACCAAACATTATAAAAACATTCCAATGGCCTTAAGACTTTTTAGTCCTGTACTCTACCTCCCGATAATTATCGGGAGAGCTATGGCACCGCCCGATTTTGGCGCGTCAAATTTAGACAAAATATTGATATCATAAAAATAATTATTTGTTTCTTTTCGTACCTTTGTGCAGATCTTTCTGTTATGAACTACCATACATTTACCCTCCCAAACGGGATAAAACTTATTCATAAACATTCACCTTCATCTGTAGCCTATTGTGGACTCCTGATCCATACCGGTTCGAGAGATGAGCGACCGGAGGAGCACGGCATGGCTCATTTTATTGAACATGTCATGTTTAAGGGGACAAAAAAGAGAAAGGCATATCACATTCTCAGCCGGTTGGAGGACGTAGGCGGGGAACTCAATGCTTACACAACCAAGGAAGAAACGTGTATATACGCCTCTTTCCTTAAATATGACTATGAACGTACCGTTGAACTCATCCGGGATATCGTTTTCAATTCCACCTTCCCTGAGAAAGAACTCAACAGAGAAAAGGAAGTTATAATCGATGAAATTAACGCCTGCCAGGATAATCCTGCTGAGCTGATATTCGATGATTTCGAAGAGCTCATCTTTCAGGACAACCCGATAGGCAGAAATATCCTGGGGCATCCGGGTACCATCCGGTGTTTTACAAAAAAACTTATCCATTCGTTCATCAGAGGCAATTACCATACAAACCAGATGGTATTTTGCTCGGTAGGCGATATTTCCACAAAAAGAATAAAAAATTTATTCGAGAGATATTTTTCGGATATACCATCCAATACCAGGCAAAAACCAACGATAAAATTCGAATCTTACCAGCCCGGGAAAAAGACTGTCCGGAAAAACACCTTCCAGTCTCACTGCATAATCGGGAACATTGCTTATAATGTAAAGGACCAGAGGCGAATAGGACTCTACCTATTGAATAACATTTTAGGCGGACAAGGTTTGAATTCCCGCCTAAACCTTGCCTTGCGGGAAAAAAACGGATACGCTTATAATGTTGAATCCAACTATTCCCCATACTTCGATACGGGTGTATTAAGCGTTTATTTTGGCACCGATAAGGAAAATATAAATAAAAGTATACGGCTTGCCTACAGGGAATTTGACAGACTGAAAAACAAAAGGCTGGGAATCTTGCAAATGTCAAGGGCAAAGCGGCAGATGATCGGACAGCTTGCAAGATCGGCTGAAAGCAATGAAAACGTCATGCTCAACATGGCAAAAAGTTACTTAATTTACAACAAGGTTGATTCCGTTGAAGAGGTCAACAGAAAAATTGATGCACTAACCACCTCACAATTGTTGGAGATCGCGAATGATATACTGGATACTAAAATGCTTTCCACCTTAATATTTCAATAAACTTAAACCTTAGATTTTGATTCTTTCCAAAGATCATCCATTTCTCCTGTTATTTCCTTAATCCTAATAGCGTTGATCTCTTTCGAGACGGTTGTGAGACTCATCATAATGGTTTTGTATTCGGGATACTTGTTGTATTTTTTCCTCATGGCATACATAATGTTCAGCACCGCTTTCTGAAGCTGCTCACTGGTTTCAAAGTCTTTTAGTGGTTTTTCCTCCATAACTCTAATTTTTAATTATCAGGAAATCACAAAATTATCTTGTGAAATTGAGGTCGCAAATGTAATAATTTTTTAACTAACACAAATATTGACTTTTTCAATCCCGCTGGAGGAGACCCTAAGGGTTTTTAAACCCCCTTAGTGTCTTAATTCTAATATTCGTGTATTTTTTGGCAGAAAATCACAAAATACAAATCACAAAAATCAAATAAATACCAATATTTAATCTCCAAATTCCAAACTTAAAAGAATGATTTTAAAATTTTGAATATTGTA
>JAUWBB010000220.1 GCA_030605195.1 Bacteroidota bacterium | reverse complement strand
TACAATATTCAAAATTTTAAAATCATTCTTTTAAGTTTGGAATTTGGAGATTAAATATTGGTATTTATTTGATTTTTGTGATTTGTATTTTGTGATTTTCTGCCAAAAAATACACGAATATTAGAATTAAGACACTAAGGGTTTTGCACCCTGGCATCCTTACGCTGGGAATCCTTAGGGTTTATTTACGGTTGAAATTTATCAAACATGTTTGAGGTATGCGTCTTTGATCTTTTCAAGGAATTCATCCTGGTTGCTGTTCCAGTATTTTTCAGAAAAGATCTCCACTTCATGAAATCCGTCAAAGCCGGCAATTTCCACCTGGTTTCTGATTTGCCGGATATCGATACATCCTTCTCCCATCAGTCCGCGGTCGTATAGCAAGTCTTCCGTGGGGACTTTCCAGTCGCAGATATGAAAAGCAAATATTTTCCCAAGTTGCCCACATCTTATAATCTCCTTTATCAGCACCGGATCCCACCAGATATGGTATACATCAATCACCACTCCCAGCCAGGGCGAATTAAGTTTTTCCACAAAATCGTTTGCTTGCCTTAATGTAATTATGGCAGACCGGGTATCGGCATACATTGGATGCAGGGGTTCGATGGCTAATTTAATTCCAAGTTCTTCGGCTTTTGGTAATATCTTTTTTATTCCATAACGGATATGTTCTCTGGATTTTTCAAGGGATTGTTGAGGGTCTGCTCCACAGACAAGCACCAGCAGGGGAGTTCCTAATTCATAAGCTTCTTCAATGGCATTCAGGTTATCTTTTATCACATCCGTTCTTTTAGCTTCATTTACCGAGGCAAAAAATCCACCCCTGACAAGGCTGATGATTTGCAGTCCGTACTCCCGTAACATTTTACCGGTTGACCGGATATCCCGGCCTTCAAGAGTATCCCGCCAAACCGATATGCCGGCAATACCGGCAGCGGAGAATTTTTTTGCAGCCTCCTCTAAACTCCAGGGTTTGGTGGTTATGGTATGAATACAAAGCCTGGAAAAATCCTTGATTTCGCTGTTGTTCATTTCACACAGTTAAAAAAGGTGTAATAAGGTTCGTTATTGATTATCTTTTGAAGATACAGCGCTACTTCACGAGCGTGATAGTCACCCCACATGCTTGATTCGCCGTTTGGAATTTTGGATCCTTCAGGGACAAAATCCCATCCGTTTGGGTAGTGATATATGGAATGCAGGATGAGTCCCTGGTGATTTGGATATTTGCTTAAATAGGGTTCATCAAAAAGTGCCTTTAATACCGTCAATCCAGCCTGCCAATAACGTTCTCCGGATTCCATTTCTCCTTTTTTCTCAAGATAATGTCCAAGGCGCAGTAATCCTTGTGTGCCGATTGCTGCAGCTGAACTATCGACGGGCTCGAATTTGTTATAAGGATCTGCCGGTTGGTTCAGATAATCACCAAGCTTTTCCAGCCCGGGGGCTCCGGTATCCCAGTATGGAATACCGTCAGTTGGTGTATTTTCTAAATAGAAATCACATGTGGCACGGGCTGCTTTTAAGAAAATGGATTCAATTTTTCTACGGCCACCAAAAGCTTCAATTTCTTCATCACTAACAGTTTCTATAAATTCCAGTTCTTCGGCAAATCCACACATGGCCCAGGCTAATCCACGTGTCCATGTAGAAAAGGGTGAATATCCCTGTTGGGTATTCGGGCAGCGGTAATTCCCATCTTTCACATTGAATATGCTTTCATGAGCAGTTCTTCCCGGCACATCATACATGTCCCTTTCTTCACCGTAGTAGACTGAGTATTCAGCAGTAGCTTTTGCATGGTTTATCATCCGTTCGAGCAGGTTTATTCTTTTATCATTTTCTTCCTGCAGAAAATGTCCTAAAACATGACTTATGGCAAGTACCCGGCAGGAGCGGATGGTATCGACAAAGAGGGAATGAGGTCCGTTAAACGAATAGATAAATCCTCCATCTTTGATTTTTGTCCAGCGGCTTGCCTGGATTGCTCCGGAAATTTTAAGTGCGAGTTCATAAAAGCTCTTCTCCCATTTGTTGTATTCAATTTTCTCTTCTTTCAGTAACCCGAGAAGATTACCATAGGTGCTTACATTGTTGAAACCATGATCGTGCACACCGGTATGACTTACGTGGGGCGCCATAACTTCAACGGTCTTCTTTCTGCCAATATTAAGAAAAGTCGTATCACCTGTCGCATCGTATTGTAATAAAGCGGAACCGTATTGAAATCCTTGAGTCCATTCGGTCCAGCCGCGGGACGTGTATTCACCCTGAATTGTAAATACAGGAGATGCTTTGCCGGGATCAGCAGATTTTTCTATAGCGATAATCTTTTGGCCTGACAGATCCCAGAATGTATTCAGTTTTGTTCTAAGATCCGCGGGACTGATATTCGGGTTTATTTCCATAAAAAATTGTTTATATAATTAGTGTTTGTCCATAAAGTAATTGCTTTAAAACGTGAGATAAAATAAAAAAATGAATAAATCATAAATTATTACACACCCCTCAGTCCCATCTTTTTCGAGGGGAGGCAAGGTATTCATTTTTTTATTTTATCGATATTACAGACAGACACTAATTAGTCAGTGCATGACTTTAAGTCAAACCCTGACTCTCAGAGTTTAATTGATTCACCTGTAAGAAGAAGAACAAAGTTTCTTACTTATAAGAAGTTTACTCTTAAAGCACTAATATACTATTAAAAATTTATTCTTTTTAAGTTGACATATATTAATAATTTAACCCCGACAGGATTTACTCACTCCCTCTACCCATTGGCAGAACCCTGTCGGGGTTGGTGCAAGGATCTGATCTGATTTACTCGTGACACGGTTCTAACCGTGCCACGGTTTTAAGAAAAATTCTTTTCAAATGCAGAAAAATAATCCCAATTAACTAATAACAAATAACCTAATAACTCCCTGAAAAATTACCCGGGGAATTTTCAGGTTAGAATATTAAGGTAAAAACCGTTTCAACATCAGGTTGGGATCGAGCGGTAATGGTGCCTTTATGTAGTTGCATTATTTGCCTCGAGATACTCAGCCCGATCCCGGTCCCGTTCTTCCTGGTTGAAAAGAAAGGAACAAAAATATCTTCCAGAATTTCATCCGGGATGCCGGCGCCATTGTCTGCAACTTCGATCTTATGACGACCATCCTGAATCGTTGCGGATAAATTAATCTTTGGTTCGTAAGTTTTTTCAAGAGCTTTTACGGAATTTTGAATAAGGTTTATCAATACCTGCTCAACCAATTTTTCATCAGCGGTTAGGTTAAGATTTTCAGGCCGTGCTCTGGTTATTAATTTAATCTTTTTCTTTGTAAGTTCATCTTTAAGTAAAGCTGAAATATTTCTAAAAAGTTCCGGTATGAGAAAGGTAGAATATTTTGGTTTTGGAACCCTAGTCAGACTTCCATACGATTCAATGAATCTTTTCAGGCCCTTGCTTCTTTTTTCAATGGCCTTAAGTGCGGCAATAGAGTTGTGAATAGTTTCGTCGTCAATTGTGGAACCGGGTTTGGTTTTTCCATTTTGTTCAAAATAATTGATCAATGTTGAAGAAAGTAAATTGATAGGACTCAAGGAGTTAATAATCTCATGATTTAGCACTTTAATTAATCTTTGCCAGGCATTGACTTTTCCCTGTTCAATTTCTGATCTGATATTCTGAAGGGAAACCAACTTGATTCTTCTTCTCTCGATTATGAATTCAACCGCTTTAACGGACAAGTGAATGGATTCATTCTTAACCTGCAATTTAATCAGATCAGTTTGATTATGTTTCAGGTTGGAAAGATAATCTGACAAACCCTGTTTTACTTTATCAAGGTCTTGTATATTTCTAACATGCTTTTTATTAAATAGATGTGAGGCAGCCTCATTATAAATTTCCACTTTTCCTTTTTCATCAAAAGAAATCAACCCAATTCCCACGTGTTTGATGGTATTTAAGAAATAAAAATGCTCGCTTTCCCTTTCAATTTTGGCCAAACTTATTGTCTCGGTAATCTGGTTGAAGGCTTGATAGAGTTCTTTAAATGTTTTTTCTCCTCCTTTTTCCTTATACTTCCGGGTAAGATCTTTGTGCTTTAATGAATGCAAAAATCCAGCCAGATCCCGGTTTGTTTTCCTAACGTAATACATCAGATAAGACACCTGGAATATCCAGATAAAAACTAAAGAAACACTTGTAACAAGAGTATACTCTTTTGAGGTACTCCAGGTAAAGATCAATGGAGTCAGGGCAATGCCAATTGCCTGTACGGTGACAGCTAATCTGAATCGGTCATAATTCATATTTTCTCATTTTTTCATAAAGTGTTGACCGGTTTATTCCAAGTTCTTTTGCTGTTAAACTGATATTTCCACGGAATTTTTCCAGCGCCGTTTCAATCAACTCTTTCTCATTTTCTGACAAATTAAATGAAACCGGCTTATCAGGTAAGATTTCCCTGGATTGTAATAATAAATTTTCGGGTTCTATTACATTTGAATCGGTTAAGATCACAGCCTTTTCAATAACATGTTGCAGTTCTCTTATATTTCCGGGCCATCTATGTTTTTGCAATGTTTTTAAGGTAGCCGGGCTTAGTTTTAACTTTTTCTTTTTATACTTATCCATGTATTGGCTCAGAAAGAACTGGGATAAAACAGGTATATCTTCAACCCTTTTCCGTAATGGAGGAATTTCAATTTGCACAGTGTTAATCCTGTACATTAAGTCTTCACGGAAATTGCCTTTACCAACCATTTCGGTTATGGGTTGATTAGTAGCACAAATCAACCGAATGTTAACCGGAACAGGAGTATTGGAGCCCAACCGTGTAATTTTATGGTTTTGAATTGCTGATAAGAGTTTTGATTGTAGCGACAGGGAGAGATTTCCGATTTCATCCAGAAACAGTGTACCACCTGAGGCTATTTCGAATCTTCCGGCTTTATCTTCGTTAGCATCGGTAAAGGCGCC
Source organism: Bacteroidota bacterium (assembly GCA_030605195.1). Taxonomy (GTDB): domain Bacteria; phylum Bacteroidota; class Bacteroidia; order Bacteroidales; family VadinHA17; genus CAZEWS01. Next base: position 711 of record JAUWBB010000220.1, on the reverse strand, counting down.
TTTTTTATGACCGAATAATTCGCTTTCAAATAAGGTTTCACTCAATGCGCCAACATCCACGCTAACGAAAATTTCATCTGCACGATTTGATTTGCGGTGAATTTCCCGGGCAATAACTTCTTTCCCTGTACCATTTTCTCCGAGAAGCAAAACATTGACGTCTGTTTTAGCTATCTTTCCGATGGTCACAAATACTTCCTGCATTGTTGGAGAGCCGCCAATACATATATTGTAATCACTCTCGATCTTTTCTTTAAGGTGTTTTTGCTTGTTCCGTAAATTTGTTATTTCGAGTTTCGACTGCCTGCGTTTGTAAGCCGAAAGAATAGTGGACAAGATTTTCTGTTCGTCCCAGGATTTTTGGATAAAATCGATTGCTCCTTCTTTCAGGGATTTTACAGCCAGTTCAACATCCCCATACGCTGTTATGAAAACGATGGTGGCAGATGGGTCCTGCTCAAGAATTTTATTCATCCAGAATATCCCTTCATTTCCGGTTTGAATACCGGCACTGAAATTCATATCTAACAGTATAACATCAAATGTGTTTTCCCGGATAAGTGTCGGGATTAAGTTGGGATTTTTTTTCGTGATGATATCCTGGAAGTGTGGAGACAGGATCAATTTAAGTGCAACCAGCAATTCTTCATTGTCGTCTATGATTAATATTTTGCCTTTTTTTCCGGACATTCTATTTACAAATGTAATAAA
>JAUWBB010000056.1 GCA_030605195.1 Bacteroidota bacterium | reverse complement strand
ATACAATATTCAAAATTTTAAAATCATTCTTTTAAGTTTGGAATTTGGAGATTAAATATTGGTATTTATTTGATTTTTGTGATTTGTATTTTGTGATTTTCTGCCAAAAAATACACGAATATTAGAATTAAGACACTAATTATATGTTAAATTATAAAACACAGGTAACAACATGAAAATCTATTTTAAGCTTCCCAAATTATTATTACTATTCACTTTTTTTTCTGTTATAAGCTGTAATAAAGTTTCTAAGCGAAGAACAGAAAAATTTCAAATTATTTCCGAAATTAAAAAGGAAAAAGGTAGCCCCTTTTATATTGATACAGAGCATTATCCTGGCACAAGAAATTCTCTCCCAATAGGAATTTTTGATTCCGGAACAGGTGGGTTGACAGTGTTGAATTCCATTTTAGAACTTGATGATTTCAATAACCAATCGCGTGAAGATGATGCGGATGGAATTGCAGATTTTTTTTCAGAAAGATTTATTTATTTAGCCGATGAGGCAAACATGCCATACGGGAAATATGATGCTGAGGGGAACACGGATTTTTTAAAAGAGGTCGTCATTAAGGATGTCCGGTTTCTGTTAGGCCGAAAATACTACGAATTACCCGGTGATTCTATTGCAAAAACAGATAAAGACCCGGTAAAAGCTATTGTGATTGCTTGTAATACAGCCACTGCATTTGGTCTTGAGATTGTTCAGGAAGTTGTTAAAGAATGGGGTTTGGATATAACCGTGATAGGTATTATAGATGCCGGATCAAAAAGTGCTGTAGATATATTTAATTCAGTTGGCAGTAAGGATCGGGTAGTTGGGGTTTTGGCAACTGAAGGTACTTGTGCTTCGAACGGTTATCCAAAAGCAATACAGAAACATTTTAGAAATGAATTTCAGCATGAAAAAATCAAGGTGGTGCAACAAGCCGGCATTGGATTGGCAGGAGCTATTGACGGAGACATAAATTACATTGAACCTGCTGCAGCAAAAGTTAGGGATCAAGAGCTATATCACGGTCCGGGATTAAATAACCCGCAATATCCCATTGACCTTTCACTTTGGCAGGAATATAATTTTGAGATGGGGATAAATCTTTTAGTCAGTAAAGACTCTGATGGAAATATCATTGAGGTACAATTAAATTCAGTTAACAATTATATAAAATATTGTGTTACCCATCTGGCAATTAAAATTTTACAGAAACATCCGGATCGAAACATGAATCCTGTTATTCTTGGTTGTACACATTATCCGTTTTTCAAAAAAGAGATACACGATCATTTCATGTATTTAAAAAATTTGGATAACAATTACAACAGGATCATTCCTGAAGATATTTCACTTATTGATCCTGCTCAATCGTTAGCCATTGAACTTTATCATTATCTTGTTCTGAACAGCCTTTTTGGATCTGATAAAAACGAAAACAGTAAATTTTATATCTCGGTACCTAATCCGCTTTTACCGGAAAACCAGATTGATGAAAAAAATGAGTTCCCATATTCTTATAAATACGGGCGTTCTGTTAACAAATCCCTGCAATTCGTCAAGATCGTTCCTTTTTCGAATCAATGGATCGATGAGGAGATACGTTTTAGAATAAAAAACAGTATGCCTTATACTTACGAAATTATTTTTAAAGAAGAATGAAATGAGCAGGAAACGGCAACTATAATGGTAAACTTGCAGTAAAATCTTTAAGGATAAATAAGAAATAAACCTTAATCTTTATCCAGAAATAGTGTTGTATGATTTATTTTGACATTTAAATTCTTTTAACTCGTTGAAATCAGTTTTTAAAAAATGCAGAAAAATATAGATATTTACAAAGCAGTTGAATCTGATTTTCAAAAGGCTACACATAAATGTAAACGGAAAGTAAAAAGTAACAGATTTTGGAAAAATAATGGTAACAGATTTTGGAAAAATAATGGTAACAGATTTATGCAAAAATAAAATAAAACAGATCATAAAATAATATTTAAATTCACTCGTATTGCTTTAAGGGAAATACAAACTTCTAAACATATAGTAAATACTAATATTTCCAAATGCTTTTCGATTTTACGATTTCAGAAAAACATTTAAGGATTAATTTGTCAGGTCTGTGCTTTGCGGTGCATGTAACTAAATCAGTTTGCTGGAGGTTCGCAGTTGCACCGCTTTTTCTTATGCACTTTGTTAACCCGGGCGTTGCCCGGGGCTATTGTTATTCGGCCCTTTCAGGGTCGTATTTTATAGTCAGGTTACGCACAAACCGGGGAACCCGGAACCGAGAACCCGGAACCAACAAAGCCGGGCTTGCCCGGCTTTGTTGGTGCTCCCCCTCTTGGACTCGAACCAAGGACCCTCTGATTAACAGTCAGATGCTCTAACCAACTGAGCTAAGGAGGAATATTTTTTACGTGACAAAAATAAACGCTTTTGTTAAATTATACAATTATATTTGTAAAAAAATTATAATGAAAGTACTTGGAATGGGTAATGCCCTGGTAGATATCATGACACGCTTAGATAGTGATAGTATTCTTTACCGGCTTAAGTTTCCAAAAGGAAGCATGCAATTGGTTGATAAAAATTTATCTGATAAAATAATGAACCAAACCGATTCATTTGAGAAAACGCTGGCATCAGGAGGCTCAGCTGCCAATACAATACATGGATTAGCTAACATGGGAATTCAAACAGGATTTATAGGTAGTGTGGGAGATGATGAGTTGGGCATTTTTTTCAGGGAAGATATGTTATCGCAAAATATCAATCCGATTCTTTTTAAAGGAGAATCTGAGACAGGAAAAGCTATTGCCCTTATTACTCCTGATACGGAGAGAACTTTTGCAACTTTTCTCGGTGCATCCATAGAATTAACATCAGATCAACTTTCTTCAGATCATTATAAGGGATATGATTATTTCTATATTGAAGGTTATCTGGTTCAGGATCATGATCTGATTGAGAAAGCGGTTCGATTGGCAAAGGAAAATGAATTGCTGGTTTTACTTGACCTGGCCAGTTTTAATGTGGTTGCTGAAAACCGTGAATTTCTGAAAAGCATCATTGAGCCATATATTGATATTGTTTTTGCCAATGAGGAGGAAGCAAGAGCCTATACAGGTAAAGGCCCAAGTGAAGCATTAGAGACGATTTCCCGTCAATGCCGGATTGCTGTTGTGAAAACAGGAAACAAAGGCTCTTTAATCAAGAGTGGTGATACTTTCCATAAAATAGAACCCATTCGGGCTATTAGCATTGATACAACCGGCGCGGGAGATTTGTATGCTGCCGGATTCTTATATGCGTTTGTTGAAGGAATGTCATTGGATAAGTGCGGCCAGGTGGGTTCAATCCTTTCCGGGAAAGTAATAGAGGTGATTGGTCCTAAAATGGATGTGGAAAAATGGGCAGAAGCGAAACAAATGGTGTATGAAGTTAATGGTTAGAACAACCCGTGCAATTGGGCATCGATTTTTTCGATAACTTCCCTTAAATGTCCGGTATTGTTTGGGAAGTCATAATCATCGGCTTCAACAATTAACAATTTTCCCATGCTATATGCTTCGACCCAGGCTTCATATCGTTCATTCAATCTCCTTAAGTAGTCTAACCGGATGTTGTCTTCGTATTTTCTGCCCCGGTTTTGTATCTGGTTTACCAGGGTTGGTACGGAAGCCCTGAGATAAAGAACAAGATCCGGTGGCTGTATCAGTGAACTCATTAAGTTAAAAAGGATAAAATAATTATCAAAGTCGCGGGTTGACATTAAACCCATTGAGTGAAGATTCGGTGCGAAAATATATGCATCTTCATAAATAGTACGGTCCTGAATGACCGTATTACCTTTCTTATGGATATCCAGGATTCGATTAAAACGGCTGTTTAAAAAATATATTTGGAGGTTGAATGACCATCTCTGCATATCGTCATAAAAATCATGTAAATAGGGATTGTCATCCACGTCCTCATAATGAGCTTCCCAACCATAATGTTTTGCGAGAAGACGAGTTAAAGTGGTCTTTCCTGAACCAATATTTCCGGCAACCGCGATGTGCATTTTTTCAATAAATTAAATGATAAGAGAAAAATTAAAAATAGGATTTTTTTTTCGAAGATTGCAAATTCTTTTCAATTAATACAAATCAGGTTATTTTTTTAATTATTTATTGATGAGCAGCAGCTCTTCGACATATTTCCTGTCATTTGATAATCTGGGAATTTTGTTTTGTCCTCCCAGCTTTTTCCTTTTTTCGAACCATGTATAAAACACACCTTTTCCCATGATTTTAACGACGGGTTTGTCAAGGGTTATATTTTTATATCGTTTGGCTTCATAGTCGGAATTTAGTGAGATAAGTGCATGATCAAGAGCAGATGTAAAATAATCCAGGTCAGGGGGGGGAATTTCGAATTCAATTAACCATTCATGGCTTCCCTTACGGTTTTCAGCCATAAATACCGGAGCAGCGGTAAATTCGCTAATTTGAGCCCCGGTTTTATTGCAGGCAATGTTTAATGCACCTATGGCATTATCAATAATCACCTCTTCGCCAAAGGCGTTAATAAAATGTTTTGTGCGACCCGAAATCTTAAACCGGTGTGGAAAAGTAGATGTAAAAATGACTGTATCTCCTATCATATAACGCCATAAACCCCCATTGGTAGAAATAACAATTGCATAGTTTTTGCCGGTTTCAATTTCGGCAATCATTAAAGTTTTCGGATTTTCTTCATGAACATTTTCCAGGGGAATAAATTCGTAAAATATACCATAATCAAGCATAAGCAGCATGTCGTTTCTTGTCAGGTCGTCTTGAATACCAAAGAACCCTTCGGAAGCATTATATGTTTCCATGTAATTCATATTACCGGAAGGTATTATTTTTTTAAATTGCTTGCGGTAAGGCACAAAGCTTATTCCGCCATGAATAAATAATTCAAGATTGGGCCATACTTCCAGTAAGTTTTTCTTACCGGTATATTTCAGAATATATCTTATCATCACCAGGTTCCAGGATGGAACTCCTGCAATGTTTGTTACATTTTCATGCAGGGTTGCCTTGGTTATTTTATCCAGTTTTTCTTCCCATTCCTCAATAAGAGCAATTTTATGATCCGGGGTTCTCAGAAAATCAGCCCAGAAGGGCAAATTCCCGATCAGGATGGCTGAAAGATCTCCATAGTATGATTGGTTACTGAAGTTATTGATCTTATGGCTTCCTCCGAGGGTTAATGCCTTTCCGGTGAGGATTTTCGTTTCGGGATGATCGGCCGTATATATCGCTATAACATCCTTCACTCCCCTAAAGTGGCAATCCTCAAGGGCTTCCTTGCTTACCGGTATAAATTTGCTTCTATCACTGGTGGTGCCTGCGGATTTGGCAAACCATTTTATCTCACCTGGCCATAACAGATTTTTCTCACCTTGCCTTAAACGATTTACATAATGTTTAATTTGGTCGTATGTTTGAACAGGAACTCTATTCTGAAATGCTTCAACAGTATTTATGCCGGCATAATTATATTTCTTTCCCCATTCCGTATTTTTAGCATATTGAACGAGTTTAAATAAGGCTTCCTGCTGAACCTCGAAAGGATACTTTTTAAAAAGATCAATCTGATGCATCCTTTTAACATTCAGCCAGGCAATTATGGTGTTAATAAATGGCATAGTATGGGTGTGTTCTATGTATCGGAATTTGAAATTTATTTCTGAAAATTATTTTCTTACCTCAACTATCAATCGTTTATGAAACTATAAAACAATCACACCAATTTACTAAGTTAGATTTAATTATTGAATATGTGCGATCTAAACGCCTATACCTATCAAATTAATGAAAGACTTCCCTCAGCACCTTTAATGATTTTACCTTACCAAGACCTTCGAAATGGAGTTGATAGTATTCCAGGATTTTCTCTAATATTATCCCTCGCTTGCCTGCCGGGAAAATGACAGAGTTAAACTCATGAAGCTCTTTGTTTAACATATGGCTGAATATTTGGCTTAAATCTTTTTCAAGATAATATGGATGAAATGGTTTTGACGTAACAAATGTTCCATTTTTCAGGTCAAGATACCTGTTAATGAGTGAAAAGTTGTTAATTGGAAAAAACCCAAGAAATTTAGTAAACTGAAGCAGGAAAAGGATATGAAAATTCAGAATGCCTTTAGTAGAATTGTCAAATAGTTGAATGGCATTGATCAGAAAATCAAATAATGTCGGGTTGCTTTCTTCTTCACGAAGAGTCCGGTACAGAATTTCAGCCAAAAACAAAACAATTGAGCTTTTAATAACATCATAGGGAATGGTTTTAAAAGTTAAAAAGATTCTAAATTCTTTGATTCTTTGCAAATCTCTTTTAGGCTTATAATACACATCCAGTTCAAGGAGAAAAAGAGGCTGGAAAATATTAGCTTTGAATGCCTTTTTTTTACCAAGAACCCTATTTACCAAATAGGCTTGTCGTCCAAATCCTTCAGTGTAAATATAAGCGATGATACTTGATTCGGAGTATTTTATATGATGTAAGACTATTCCTCTTGTTTTGTGTAACATGAAATTGTAAAAATTATTTGTGATGAGTCGGCTGCAATAGTTAAAATTCCATCACTAATTTACGATTTAATTTGAGTTTGTCTATAAGTTCCTCCTGAGACTGTCTCAAAAGTCAGGTTTCACGCGAAAATCGCAAAGCATTCGCGAAGGACGCAAAAACTAATACATTGATATACTGCCAACCGCGATCTTAGCATTTTTGAATTTGGAATAAATTTTAAAAATTCTTTTGTTCATTTTTTTCAGCAGGAAGATATAAAATTGTATTTTTACGGTAAAGAGGTAAAACCCATGGAAAAACAACAACAGGAAAAAGAGCTTGTTAAAAGAATTGCAAAACTGGCCAAACAAAATCAGGAACTTGAATTCAAGCTTAAGGAGCTTCAAAAGCAAAGTGAGAAACTTGTCCGGGATAACGAAAAGTACAAAGCATTGATGGAACAACTTGCCCCCGGTAAACTTGCTTTAAAAGGCAAACTTGAAAAAAAGCCAACATCCCTGAAATTCAAAATGGCAACGGTTTTGTTTTCCGAAATCCATGGTTTATCAAAAATCTCTGATACGATGGACTCCGATGCACTGGTGGATGAACTGGACAAAATCTTTTTTCATTTTGATACAACCGTCAAGAAATACAAAATTGAGAAGATAAAAACAATAGGTGATACATATATGTGTACGGGTGGTGTTCCGGTTAAAAACATAACCAACCCTGTTGATGTGGTGATGGCGGCTCTTGAGATGCAGAATTTTTTGATAGAATTGGAAGAAAATAATCGAAAAAATAAAAAGAAGATATGGGATCTTAAGCTTGGAATTCATACCGGACCGGTAACGGCCAATATTGCAGGAAAGAAAAAAATATCATATGAAATTAAGGGAGATACCGTCAATACAGCCAGCAGAATAGAATCAGCAGCTGAAGATGGCAATATTATCATATCGGTTATGACCTATGAATTGATTAAGGAGTTCTTTGTGTGTGAGTATTATGGAAAAATGCCGGTCAAATATAAAGGTGATCTGGAAATGTATGTCGTAAAAGGCCTTAAACCGGAATTATCCGTTGACGGGAAAGGGGTAAAGCCTAACAGCGCATTTACAATAAAATTTGACCTGATACAATTTATTGATATTCAGGAAATAATACTGGATAAGTTGGAAAAAAAACTTCCGGATTATTTGTTTTATCATAACGTTAAGCATACTGTTGATGTAGTTACAGAAGTAGAATTGATTGGTTGGGCAGAGGGGTGTACTGATGAAGAGATTTTAATATTAAAAACAGCAGCACTATTCCATGACGCGGGTCATATCATTAAATATGATAATCATGAGTATCATGGAACTGTGTTGGCCAGGGAGATGTTACCTAAGTATAATTATACCCGGGAGCAAATCGATAGAATTTGTGAGATCATTATGTCCACTCGGATGCCGCCAAAACCGAAAAATTTATTGGAGTCAATAATCTGTGATTCCGATCTTGATTATTTAGGGCGAAGTGATTTTATTCCCGTGTCAAATACACTATACGAAGAACTGAAGGAGCAAAACAAAATTGGCACGTTAAATGACTGGAACAAGTTGCAGGTTAAGTTTATTTCCGGTCATCAGTATTTTACAAAAACTGCACGGAGCCTGAGGGAAGTAAACAAGCAAAAACAGATTGAACGAATTTTTGAATTAATTACAGAAGATTGATTAATGGATGAACAAGAGCTTTGTAACGTGGGTTTTGGAACCATCTTCATTGGTGCAGAAAATCAAGTATACTCCGGTCTGTACCCGTGCACCTGAAAAATTCCGTCCATCCCATATCGCTTGTCCTCCCAAGGCTCTTGTTTCATAAACAATATTCCCACTAATATCCGTAATCTTTACTTCTGCATCGGAAACCAGGCCTGTAATGGTAATTGGCCCATCATAATCTTCTCTAACGGGGTTAGGAAAAACAAACACTTTGTTGAATTCATTTGATCCTTGTGTCGCCGTGCTCCTGTAAGATATTATACCTTTACCGGTTCCGAAAAACACTTCACCGGATTGATGGTCAATTGCAATAGATGTTATATTATTTGAAAGGAGAGGACTATTATTTTCGTTGAAGCTATAAATTTGTTTGGTGCCATCAGGCGAAAGAAGGAAAACACCGGCATTTTCGGTACCTATCCATTTACGGTTTGCCCCGTCAACAGCAATGGCAGTTATTGTTTCGGCACCCAGTATATAATCAGCTAATCCACTGCCATCTTCCCTCGGGATCTTGATCCGGTGCGCAAAGAAATTTTGCCCTGAGAAAACATTTTCCGGATTGTAATATATAACCGGTCCCTCGTTTGTCCCGACCCAAATATTCCCTTCAAGATCCTCGGCAATGGAAAATATGTTATTAAATGTTTTACCATCCTTGTCAACTATGGAAAATTTATTTATACGGTCGTCTGTTGTATCATCAAAGGTGTCATTATTGTCAAAAACAAAGAGTCCATATCCTCTTGGAAGAACGGTCCACTTATGATCGTTGCGCGTAACAATGATATCGCTAATTGTGGGAGCATTAACAATACTTCCATAGGGAAATTTTTCCCAGGAGCCATCATATTTTTTTACAGATATTGGACTTCCAACTCCGGAATTAGTTACCCAAAGATTATGTTTGGAATCAAATGCAAGTCCACCAACTCTAATAAAATCCTCACCTGCAATTATGCTCTCGAGAGTTGAATTTAAATCATCAAAATGATTTAATGGCTTACCATTTTCATACTGTAAAATTCCATATCCCCAGGTTGCAGCATAAAAAATATTTGGATTTGCCGGATCAACCAAAACCTTGACAACATCACGAATAGAATAATCAATAATACTATTCCATTGTTCATTCTCGAAAGTAAAAAGTTCACCAGGTTTATAGATGTTGTTCCAAGCTCCGTCTAATCCCCCTCCGGCAAGCACTAAATTTCCCCCCTCAATAGAGATTGAAAACACATCGGTATTATAAGGTCCGTTTGGGAAAAAACTGTCAAAGTTATCATAGTCTGAAGTTTTGATTATTCCAGCTTCAAAATCAGCTATCCATAGGGTATTAGTTTGATCCAGAAGTGCGCAACGGGCATGGGGGATTGACCATCCATAATGATTTATATTGTTTATTTGTTCCAGATTTTTATTGTATATCCGTATGAGGGAGTCGCTTGTAATGATGAGTCTATTTGTAAAGGAGTTAATAGAGTAATTTTGAATTCCTTGGCGGGTATCAAAAGCAGACCAATTTGATCCGTCATATACAAAGAGTGTATCTGTATTAGAATTTTGATCTGAAAGATTTACAATTAATTTGCTGTTGAAAATTATAATTGCATTAAAATTTTTATTATAATTTGGGAGGCCGGTCATTAGGTTCCAGGAAGAATAAAAGATCAGATTTGGATTGTTGATGTTGGCTTTATAAATTCCATGTTCAGTAGCTGCATATAAATATGTGCCATCAAAAGCCAATTCATGAACTTCGATTTGAGTTCCGTTTTCACCAATGTAATAGGTTTCTTTTATTTCTTTCTTTTCAAGATTAATAACAACAATCCCAAATCCACAGGATAGATAGGCGAAATGATTTATAAATACTATATCGTTTATTTTTTTTAATCCGGGAATCGGTTTTCGTTTAATATCAGAGAGGTTATGAATTGTATTATTCTCAATCAGGTCGATATTAGTATTTGTATACGCGATCAATAAAACCTGATTTTCATGAGAATATTCGATTGTACTTATTCCAACATCTGACAATCCTGAAACCTTTGAAAATTTTTCGATACTGTTATCATTTTTATTGTAAGAAAAAACAGCACTTTCTGTGGCACAAAAGATTTTATCGGGTGTGGCAGTTAATTTTATTCCATGGGAATAGGGTAAATGGCTCCTCCACTCTGTGAGAGCAATTTGCGCGTGAAGCAGGTTCGGGAGGCTCAAAAAAAGCAGATAAATAGTAAAACCACTTATTTTCTGTCTCATTCCCTTAAAATACCGGAATTTTTTTTGGTGGAATATGATTAACATTTTAAAAACTCAAATTATGGGTTTTTAGTTTTTATGCATTACACTTTTAAGTTGAATTTGGACCAAATAATGAACTAACTTTTTTATTGCTTTAGCGCGGTGGGAGATTCTGTTTTTTTCTTCGAGACTCATTTCTGCAAAGGTTTTTTTGAATCCATAGGGTTGAAATATTGGATCGTATCCAAACCCCGAATTCCCGTGTTTTCTTTCGAGGATGTTTCCTTTGACAATACCTTCGAAAAGGATTTCCTTTCCCCTGTATATAAATGAGATGACTGTTCGAAACTGAGCACTTCGGTTTCTAACACCATGAAGCTTCTTCAACACCTTATCCATATTGGCATTGGAGTTTTTTTCTTTTCCGGCATACCGGGCAGAGAATACTCCTGGTTCACCATTAAGTACATCAATTTCCAATCCTGTATCATCAGCAAATGTATCAATTTTATATTTCAGGTAGATGCAGCGAGACTTTTCGGTCGCATTGCCTTCCAATGTTTTATGATTTTCAGGGATTTCCGATTGATATCCGATATCATCCAGGCTAAATAATTGAAAATCGGGTCCAAGCACATCCTGAATCTCTTTTAATTTATTTTTATTGTTTGTGGCAAATATTAGTTTCATGTTGTTACCCGGTAGAACTTTGTTTATTTAGCAAAGTTATTTATCATTTATAGTTATATCAACAAATGACTAAAATTTGAAATGCCTAAATTGCCTAAAGTTAATGAGACTACACTTTTATGAGCGAATGTGAAATAAAAGTGTTTAGTCGAACTTAGCGAACTAAGTGCTGCGTTATGAATAAGTGATATCCACAATTTTAA
>JAUWBB010000163.1 GCA_030605195.1 Bacteroidota bacterium | reverse complement strand
CAAAATTTCAGGTTTTTAAAAAATAACCTGAAGTATTACGGAATAAATAAAATTGACGGGTTGATTGCGGATCTGGGAGTATCTTCCCATCATTTTGATGTTGAAGAAAGGGGATTCTCCTTTGCTAAAGGTGGCTTGCTTGATATGAGGATGAATAGAAAAGGCAAGCTCACGGCAAAGATTGTATTGAAAACGTACACAAAAGAAAGACTGGAAAATGTGTTTTTGAAATACGGCGAAATTCATAACAGTAAAAAACTGGCAGAAACAATCGTAAACTACCGGACGAATAAGGAAATTGATAAGATTAAAGAGTTCATCGGTATTATTAAGTCTTGTGTAGCGAAATTGTATGAAAACAAATATTTGGCTAAAGTTTTTCAGGCATTGAGGATTGAGGTGAATCAGGAACTGGAAAACCTGAAGCAAATGCTTTATCAGACCGTCGATCTTATAAGAACGGATGGACGCCTGGTGGTGATAACTTATCACTCTCTCGAAGACAGGCTGGTAAAGAATTTTATCAGGAAAGGAAAATTCGAGGGAGAAGCGGAAAAAGATATTTACGGTAATGTTGAAACACCTTTTCATCAGGTAAACAAAAAAGTAATTATTCCTGGGAAGGAGGAAATAATTAGAAACAGCAGAGCAAGAAGCGCCAAGTTAAGAATAGCACGGCGAAATTGAATATGCAACCATGGTTAGGGAAAAGAAAAGTATTGAATTTATCGATGAACAAAAAGAGCAGACCGAAAGCAAAAGGATGTCTGTCCGGGGTCTGATTGATGGAAGCCTGCTAACGCGGGAAGCGGTTATTAAACAATTGCCTTATATTATCTTCCTGACCTTGTTGATTTTAATATACATTGGCAACCGGTATCATGCTGAAAAGGTGGTTCGAAAAACAGTTGAATTACAAAATGAGGTTAGGGAACTTAGGTCGGAAGCCATTACCACTTCGGCAGAGTTAATGTTTATCAGTAAACAATCCGAAGTAACTAAACTGGTAAAAAGAAAGAACCTGGAGTTGGAAGAATTGCAGAAACCACCGAAAATAATTGAAATTAATTAAATGTTTTAGGATGTCGCTGAAACAAGACATAGTTTGGAGGGTTGGAATCGTATACCTGGTTATTTTTTTTCTTGCATTAAGCATCGTTGGAAAGATATTATATCTAAGCTTCGTGAAAGGGCAGGAACTTAGTCAAAAAGCCCGGAGTTTAACCCTTAAGGATATTACCATTGATTCAAACAGGGGGGATATTTATTCTTCAGGCAACCGTCTCCTGGCCAGTTCTATTCCTTATTATCAAATCCGTATGGACTTAAAGAGCACAGCTATGCAGCAGAAAGTTTTTAGTGAAAAAGTCGATTCACTGGCCTACTGCCTTTCCGGATTATTCAAAGATAAAACACCATCCGAATATAAAAAAGAACTGATTACTGCGAGAAGAAATGGAGAGCGGTATCACCTGATTAAAAGAAGAGTGGATTATAATCAACTCCAGGAACTGAAAAGGTTTCCAATTTTCCGTATGGGAAAATACAGGGGCGGGTTTATTTATGAACAAGTGAACAGGAGGATCCTTCCCCATCACAATTTAGCTTCAAGGACGATTGGTTATCTAACCAGGGGGAATTCAGGTAATGTGGTTGGAATAGAAGGAGCTTATGATCATGAACTGAAAGGAGCTAAAGGAATTCGTTTAATGCAAAAACTTTCCGGTAATATATGGATGCCTGTTAAGGATGGCAATGAGGTTGAACCAAAAGATGGCAATGATGTGGTTACTACTATCGATGTAAATATACAAGACGTTGCCGAAAGTGCACTTTTAAAGCAGTTGATGAAACATGATGCCCATCATGGCACAGTTGTATTAATGGAGGTACAAACCGGAGACATAAAGGCTATTGTTAACCTTGAAAAGGATAAGAATGGAATATACAGGGAATTATACAATTATGCTATTGGAGAAAGCACCGAGCCTGGTTCAACATTTAAATTGGCATCCTTAATTGTTGCCCTGGAAGACGGAGTGATCCATTTAGATGATACCATCGATATAGGAAATGGTGAAATCAAGTATTATGACAAAATCGTTCGTGATACCCAAAAGGAAGGGTATGGAAAAATTACCGTTAAACAAGCATTTGAGGTTTCTTCAAATGTGGGAATATCGAAAATTATAAACGAAAACTATAAAGGACGGGAACATCATTTTATCGATCGCCTTTATTCGATGAATCTGAATGAAAAAGTAGGTGTTGAAATCAAAGGTGAAGGAACACCTGAAATAAAATATCCCGGGGATAAATTATGGTCTGGCATTTCATTGCCTATGATTTCTCATGGATATGAGATAAGATTAACCCCCTTACAAATTCTTACCTTTTATAATGCAGTTGCTAATAATGGAAAGATGGTAAAACCAAGGTTCGTGAGGGAAATTCGCTATCATGGTAAAGTTTTAAGATCATTTGACATAAAAGTTTTGAATCCGTCTATTTGTTCAGGCGAAACCATTGAAAAAGTGAAACAATTGATGGAAGGAGTGGTTGAGAACGGTACAGCAAGAAACCTGAAAAACTCTAGTGTTAGTATAGCAGGTAAAACGGGTACGGTACAAATAGCGAATGAAAAGTATGGGTATAAGTTGGAATCAAAAATTTCTTATCAGGCCTCATTTGTCGGTTATTTTCCAGCTGATAATCCAAAATACTCGTGCATTGTTGTTGTAAATTCCCCTTCCAACTCTGTGTATTATGGGAATTTGGTTGCAGGACCTGTTTTTAAGGAGATTGCCGACAAAGTATATGCTACAAGTTTATCCTTACAGGATGGATTTGGTGATCTTAAACAAAGGATTGTTGATCCTCCGTATTCAAAAAACGGGAACTACCAGGATATGATGGTCGTTTTAAAAACGATAGGAATAGACATCGATGGGGAAGAAATTATTTCGGATTGGATCATTACTACCAAAAGGGATTCTTTTATTGAACTAAAAAATTTGCTGGTAAGAGATGAGTTTGTACCAAATGTTGTGGAAATGAGTATGAAAGATGCCTTGTATTTACTTGAAAACGCGGGCTTAAAAGTGGTCGCTAAAGGAAGGGGCAAGGTTAAAAGCCAGTCTATACCACCGGGGGCATTAATAAACCGGGGAACAACCATTATTCTTGAAATGAGTTTTATTTAAATCCTGTTTTGCTGAGGTTATTTATGAAAGATCTGGATCAAATATTACATGGACTGACAGTTGAGAAGGTTATGGGTGCGGGGAATACTCCTGTTACGGCCATTCAATTCGATTCGGGAAAAGTAAAACCGGGTCACTTATTTGTTGCTATAAGAGGCACTCAGGCAGACGGGCATGATTATATACAGGATGCCATACTAAATGGAGCAAGGATTATTGTATGTGAAAAACTACCCGAATCGAAACAGCAAGGTGTTGTGTATGTCAAAGTTGAAAATACCAGTGAGTTACTTGGCAGAATGGTTTGTAATTTTTTTGATCATCCCTCCTCAAAATTAAAACTTATTGGTATCACCGGCACGAATGGCAAAACTACAACGGCAACCTTACTTTACGGGTTATTTAAGAATTTAGGATTTAAAACAGGCTTGATCTCAACCATTAAAAACTACATTCATAATATAGCCTCTGAAACAACGTACACTACTCCGGATACTATTCAGATTAACAGCTTATTGAATGAGATGCTAAAGCAGAGATGCGAATATTGTTTTATAGAAGTCAGTTCTCATGCTCTTAGTCAGAATCGTACGGCAGGTCTGCAATTTGCAGGAGGAATATTTACAAACCTATCGCACGACCACCTTGATTACCATAGAAATTTTCATGAATATTTAAAGGCAAAGCAAAAGTTTTTCGACGAACTGGATACAAAGGCTTTTGCATTGACAAATGCAGACGACAGAAATGGGAAAATAGTAATTCAGAACACGAAGGCATGGACAAAGACCTACGCGATGAAAACCCTTGCCGATTTTAAATGCAAAGTTATTGAAAGCCATTTTGACGGGATGTTTTTGAATATTGATAACACGGAATTATGGACACGTTTTGTTGGTGAATTCAATGCCTATAATATTCTTGCTGTTTATGCAGCAGCCATGTTGCTGGATCAGGAACAGGTGGAGATCCTGAAAACCCTGAGTAACCTGAAATCAGTACCCGGAAGATTCGAGATCCTGAAGTTGAAAGGAGGAATTACGGCCATAGTTGATTATGCACATACACCTGATGCATTGACAAATGTTCTGAGAACAA
Organism: Bacteroidota bacterium; assembly: GCA_030605195.1. Classification (GTDB taxonomy): domain Bacteria; phylum Bacteroidota; class Bacteroidia; order Bacteroidales; family VadinHA17; genus CAZEWS01. Next base: position 2,429 of record JAUWBB010000163.1, on the reverse strand, counting down.
TAAACCGGATTCGACAAAAAAATCAACTTCTTATCACTGTTGTTGGTGCTGGGGGAGACCGTGATAAAACCAAGCGCCCTTTGATGGCTAAAGTAGCAGTTGAGAAAAGTGATAAATTAATTCTTACTTCCGATAATCCCAGAACCGAAGACCAGGATATAATATTTGCAGATATGTTAAAAGGCATTGAAAGAAAATACAATTCGAAGGTAATCATGATTAATAATCGCGGGGAAGCAATTAAAACAGCAGGCCTTATGGCTCAAAAAGATGATATTATTCTCGTGGCCGGCAAAGGGCATGAATCATATCAGGAAATCGATGGGGTTAAACATCATTTTGATGACAGAGAGGTGATTAGGGAAATGTTTCGGAATAATGGAATAGTGGAGTAATGGAATAATGGAATAATGGAATGATGGAATGATGGAATGATGGAATGATGGAATGATGGAATAATGGAATGATGGAATAATGGAATGATGGAATAATGGAATGATGGGAAAGAGGAAGGGAAAGGTACATGTTAACAGTTAATGGTTTAGTTCAATAGATGATGAATAAGAAAATTACTCCCGAACTATCGGGATCAAAGATCAAGTATTTATGTTTTATTATTTGTTCGATTTTTTAGATTCTCTGGATGTCCCCGGAGCTGGAATGTTTAAATATATTTCCTTCCGGTCGGCAATGGCCATCATTACATCTTTAATTATTTCCCTGCTCTTCGGGAAATGGATAATCAATTACCTCCGCAGGAAACAGGTTGGTGAAGTTGTAAGGGATTTGGGACTGGAAGAATTTTACCGGAAAAAAGGAACCCCGTCAATGGGTGGCATTATAATATTGTCTTCGATTATCATACCAACATTATTATTTGGTGATCTGGGGAATGTATATGTTATATTGATGCTTGTAACTACTATTTGGCTTGGATTTGTTGGTTTTCTGGATGATTATATCAAGATATTTAAGAAAAATAAGGAAGGCCTTGCCGGTAAATTTAAAATCATAGGACAGGTTATTTTAGGTTTGGTTGTTAGTGTCACCATGTATCTAAGTGATGATGTATTTGTCAGGGAAAGAATAGAAATAGACGAAACAAAAGAAGTCGTAGGCTATGTTGAACAAGGTGGGAAAGTACAAGAAATTCCTGCTTACGTGACCCGTGATGTAAAGTGTACCAAAACGACCATTCCTTTTGTTAAAAACAATGAATTTGATTATGCTTATCTGGTTGCTTTCTTGGGTGAGAAAAGCAAGAAATGGGCATGGCTGGTTTTTGTTATTGTCACGATATTCATTATAACAGCAGTTTCAAATGGAACTAATCTGACGGACGGACTGGACGGACTCGCCACGGGAAGCACCGCTATCATAGGAACAACCCTGGGTATTCTTGCTTATTTATCAGGTAATATGATTTATTCCGATTACCTGAATATTATGTATATCCCTAATACAGGAGAACTGGTAATATTTGCAAGTGCTCTTATCGGTGCGACTATTGGCTTTTTATGGTATAATTCCTATCCTGCCCAGGTTTTCATGGGTGATACCGGAAGCCTTTCGCTGGGAGGTATTATTGCTGTGTTTGCAATAATAATCAGGAAGGAACTGCTAATTCCAATTCTTTGTGGAATTTTTCTGACGGAGAGCCTTTCCGTGCTTATCCAGGTGAGTTATTTTAAACGAACCAGAAAAAAGTACGGCAAAGGAAAAAGGATATTTTTAATGGCCCCATTACACCATCATTATCAAAAAAAGGGTTATCCGGAACCCAAAATAGTAACAAGGTTTTGGATTGTTGGAATATTGCTGGCTGTGATAACAATTGTTACTTTAAAGATAAGGTAGGGTTTTAATGTTAATAGTTATAAGTTATATGTTAATTGTTATTAGTTAGTGTCTGTCTATAAACTCAATATTTCGTTTATAAATAAATAACAAATCTCAAAAAACAAATAACAAATAATACCCAACGTTTGAAAAAACAAAACCCAAACAGCACATATAAAAGAATTTGTTTGATTTTTTAGTCATTGGAATTTGAGATTTATTTGTCATTTGATATTTGTTATTTGGTGCTTATGTAATCTTTGTTTGACTTTATGGACAAGCACTAAGTAGTTATAAAAAGTCAATTGTTAATGAAGAATAGACTAGTCATTTTAGGAGCTGGAGAGAGCGGAGTTGGAGCAGCTGTATTGGCGAAGAAAAAAGGTTTGGAAGTTTTTATCAGCGAGATTGAACAGATTAAGGAAAAATATAAAAGTGTTCTATACAAGCACGGTATTGATTGGGAAGAAGGGAAACATTCTGAACACCTGATCCTTAACGCGACTGAAATTGTGAAAAGCCCGGGTAGTCCGGAAAATGCCCCCATAATAGCAAGGGTTAAAAACAAGGGTATTAAGGTGATTTCTGAA
>JAUWBB010000238.1 GCA_030605195.1 Bacteroidota bacterium | reverse complement strand
AAGAGCTTTTTCCAAAGCTTATTAATATCCAAATCTATTTTTATTCAATCGAAACAAGGATAACTATCTAAGAGTTAGCACACTATTCCTTCGATATTTCATTTTTTTCTTTTAAATTCAATCCTAAGGTTTAATGCCATGAAAGTACATCTCAGGAAAAGGAAATTAAGAAAGAAGGGATCAGGGAAACACCGGTAGGGGTTTAATTATGAATAGCCCCGGGCTTCAGCCCGGGGTTAGGATTGCTGAGGGGCACCTGGTCCAAATACTATCGTTCATCAGGGAATATTGGCTCCCTGGACCGGAACAAGAAAGCTTCACTTTTATACCCGCTTAGCGGTTCTAAACCGCTTAGCGGATAGGTAATCAAGGTACGCACTGGAATCATACCCTGACTATCAGATAAATTCACTGGATCTTATCAGGAAGTTAAATCGCCATCCCTTATCCGTCGGACCGCGATCCCTATAGCTATCGGGTATCGGAAGGCTGACGGGTTTCCCTGCCAGTTACTTGCGCCGAATGCAGCGGCTAACTCCTGATCAGCTCTGGTTTTTTTGTCTATTATTTGTTCAGCTACATTGCTGGATTTGATTTCGCTTTCAAATTGTCGTAACTTGTACGATGAACCGGTATGTTGCTCTCCTATACCACAAAACCCAATAATATGAAAAACCATAAATTAAACCGCAGAAAATTTCTTAGGAATACTTCACTTGGCTTTTTAGGAGTTGGATTATCAGGGAAAAAGGGCTTTACTAATCCTTTAAGTAATAAGTATCTTGAAACTCCCAAAATTAAAGAATACCGCAAACTGGGCAGAACTGGTGCCATGGTATCTGATATTGGTTCAGGAGTTCCTTATAATGAATCTGTACTTCGCGCAACGTTGGAAGCTGGAGTGAACTTCATAGAAACTTCAGAAGGATATAGTAATGGACGTAATGAAGAATTAATTGGAAGAGTAATTAAAAATTTTAACAGGGAAAAATTTTATATAGCCACCAAGGCAAATCCTACATATAGAGTTTACAAATCAGTAAATGACATAATCCGCAGGGCAGAAGCAAGCCTGGAAAGGCTGCAAACAAAATATATTGACCTTTACATGATCCATCAGGCGCAGAATATTATCCGCGTCAAAGACGATTATTTCCACAGGGCCTGTGATCAGTTAAAAAAGGAAGGTAAAATTCGGCATGTAGGATTATCCTGTCACGGCCAACCCTACTGGCAGGAACCCAGGGAAAGCCTGGAAGGTATCATGATGGCTGCCATTGAAGACGGCCGGTTCGATGTGTTGTTTTTTCCATACAATTTTATGGAACCTGATATGGGTGAACGTATCATCAAAGCCTGCAAAGAGAAGGACATCGGTACTATGGTCATGAAATCAAACCCGGTGATGGTTTATGAAAATTACGATCATATGGTGAATCGTGGAATAGAATTGGATCGTACCGAAAAAAAGGAATATGATAAACTAAAATCACAAATGGAAGATGCCCGACAATTTTTTGATAGGTACAATATGTCGGATATTGAAAAGATTAAAGATGGGGCCATCCAGTTTATCCTGACTAACAAAGATGTCGGTACCATATGTTGCCGGTTTCAGAATTTTTCAGATGTATCAAAATATGCCGGACTTTCAGGAACTACACTTAAGAACCGGACTGCACAAATACTTTATGATTTCAAAGACAGTATGGGCTTCCTCAACTGCCGTATCGGATGTAATATTTGTGAAAAGGCATGCCCGTATAATGTTCCGGTAAATACCATAATGAGGTACCAATACTATTTTCATGCACAAAAACGTGAAAAATATGCCATGCAGCAGTATCAAAAACTGCCGGGATCAAAACCTGATGTTTGTAAAAATTGTCCGGGCTACTGTGAAAAGACGTGTCCATATGGCGTTTTGACCCGACCGTTACTAACTATTGCTCATCAGAATCTGAGCTTTGATAGTCTAAAGTTTACATAATTAAAATTTCCGCAACCTAGAGTATCTACTTATTTATCCTCCACTTATTCCGGATTAAATAGTAAACAGTGATCAGTGAATAGTAAACAGAATTCTGCAAGGAGCATGGAGCAGAGAGCAAGGAGTAAAGGTGGAAGAATGTAGAGCCGAATTGTATACGGCTGGAGATCCTAAGGGTTTAATTATGAATAGCCCCGTCCCGATCCCGATAGTTATCGGGAATCGGGAGAGACCGGGATTGGGATTTCTCGTGGATAACCGGTCTAACTACTATCGTTCTTCAACGGGAAAGTGATACATGGACCGGATGGCTTGGAACCTTGAATATGCACCGGAGAATTCCGCCGAATGGATCGGTTTCCAGTAAAATTAGTATGGTAGTTTCGGCGATTTTCTTTGTTAACCTAAATTCTACAATAATCGAACCCCTCCGGGGTTCATTTTTTTCATTAAACTACCTAACAATCCTGGCGGGTCTTTCTACTAAATATCCTTCCAGCTTCATTCCAACCTGGAAGAGTTGTGGTTAAATAATCCACCAGTTCAGACCCTAAGGGTTTCATCTTTTGTTATATGTTATTTTTAAATCTGGAAATTAAACTTTTCGGGATTCTATCTGATTTATCCATATAGGGAAAAACCCTTAGGGTCATTCGGGATCTTATCAGGAAATTAAATCGCCAACCCTTATCCGTCTGACCCCGCCGAGGCGGGGACTGACTGGTTTCCCTGCCAATTACTTGCGCTTTTTTAAGCAGGTGGTATGATCTACAATAATCAAACACCGGTGTCCCGAAGGGATCCCTTTGGGGGTGTTCTGATGTGGTTTCTCCTTCTAACGATAACAAGGTGCATTTATATTACGTATTCTTATTCATACCTCAGGGTATCGACAGGATTTCTTATCGCGAATCGCCAGCTTCGCCAGGTAACAATGATCAATGCACATAAGATAGCAAAAATTCCTCCCCAAATAAATATCCACCAATTGATATTGATCCTGTAATAAAAGTCCTGAAGCCATTTGTTCATGATTATATAGGTTACCGGGCATGCAAGGATAAATGCAACGAATACCCATATTTGAAAGTCGCTATTAATCAAAACAAGTATATTTATGACCTTTGCTCCGTTTACCTTCCGTATACCGATTTCCTTTATTCTTCTCGATACAAGAAGGCCGGTTAAGCCAAGAAGGCCTAAACAAGAAAGAAATATCGCGGCAATGGCAGAATATCTGGTTATCCTCCCCCAGCGTTGCTGATCATCGTATTGCTTATCCAGATTGTCATCTAAAAAAGAATATTCAAACAAATATTCCGGAACAACTTCATTCCATGTTTGCTTTATTTGGGCCAGGGCACCCGGCACATCCTGATTGTCAATCCTGATAAAAATATGCCAAATGGTGTTAAAACGAAGAACCATCATAAGTGGTTGGATTTCTTCTTTCATCGAATCGTAATGAAAATCACGGACTACACCGATAATGTCAACCTTTATATTGAATGATTCAATAAAAATACGCTTTCCAACCGGTGATTTAAGCTCGAAGGCATTCACAAAAGTTTCATTTACAATTATAGAGGAAACTGTATCATTAAAGTCGCTTTCCGAAAAATTTCTTCCGTCTTCTAATTGTAATCCCAATGTATTTATGTAATCCGGATCAATTCTTAGTATACGGGTTCCTATCAATTTATCCTTGTGGTTTTTAATATCAACCGAACTTCTACTTCTGGAAAAATTACGGTCACTGGTGGTAACATTTTTTATCAAAGGATATTGGTTTAATTTTTCCTTTAGCAAATAGACTTTATTCTCAGAAAAGTCCACAGGTAAAACAACAATATTCTCTTCATCAAACCCAACAGATTTATTAAGCATAAAATTTAATTGTTTGATTATAATTCCCGTGGAGATTATTAAGGCAATTGAAATAAAGTATTGCACGATAACAAAGGTTCTGGCAAAACGGTAGCGTTTTCCAATGGAAAACTCATTTTTCAGGATAGAAAGAGGGCTGCTTTGCTTTAAGAGGAATAAAGCAATATAACTACTGGTTGTGAATACAATAAAAAAAAGGATGGTAAGCAAAAACAGGTAACTGCCATAATTCTTATATATGGTGAATGAAAGGTCTCTTTGAGCCAGTTTGTTGAATACCGGAAGGATTTGTTCGGCAAAGACAATTCCAATGAATAATGCCAACAATACCAGCAGGAACGATTCACTCCGGAATTGCCGGATGATCTGAATTTTATGAGCCCCCAGAATTTTCATAATACCCATCTCCTTCATCCTGTCCATGGAATGGCCTATGGCTAACATGATATAGTTTATACTGGCAATAAGCAAAATAATGATAGCTATAATGGATAGGATGTAAATATTTTGTTCACTTCCCTTTATCTCATATCCCCACAAGGTGTCATCTGAATGCAGGTATATATCCTTTAAAGACTGAAGCTGAAATGTAAAATTATCTTCACTATCCTTTAAGAAGCCAAAGTGTGTAAGCTCTTCTATCTTCTCTCCCCTGTATTTCTCAATTAATGTGTTGGCTGTATTTTCAGCTTGTTCCATTGCGTCCTTCTGACTGAGTTGAACATATACCGAATTAGAGCCGAATGAATCATTACTCCGTGGATAATAAATACAGTTATCAAACGGCGCCAACAAATTGAATTTCAGAGAAGAATTCTCAGGAACATCTTCAATAATTCCGGTAATTGTAAATTCATTGGGAGGTCTTTGTGGTAATGTCAGGCTTTGTCCGATTATATTGTCATAACTCAGGGTTGAATCACTAAAGAACTTATCTGCCACTCCCCTGGTAATGACTATACTTTGCGGATTATCTAAAGCATTTTTTTTATTCCCGGCAATCATCTGAAAACTGAACATCTCCAGAAAATCCGGATCAACAAATGCAACTCTTTCACGAATATTTTTTTTCTCATATTCGATCCAAGCCTGAGTATACCTGAAGGCAGAAATCCTCTCAACTGAAGGAATGTCTTCAAGGAAACCTTCTACAATGGAATAGGGTTGAAATGAAGTATAACCAACCTCTCCCGTATTCTTTACATAACGGGATATAACTCTGAAAATCCGGTCTGAATCCTCATGAAATTTGTCAAAACCTCTTTCATACTGTACAAATAAATATATCAGTATACAACAAGCAATGCCAAAACCCAACCCCAATATATTTATAGCAGAGAGTAACCATTGTTTTACCAAATTCCGGAAAGATAGTTTTATGTTATGTCGTATCATGGTTTAAACTAAGTAAGATTTTGATTAATTGCCTTCAGGATGCTATACTTAGCTATCC
>JAUWBB010000146.1 GCA_030605195.1 Bacteroidota bacterium | reverse complement strand
TATGCCCAGGTAAATTTTTTATTATAGTGATGAGGGCCAATTCCATGGAACAAAGGGGTCAACATAACCAGAATATTTAGCCGGGTTTTGCCTTTGACCTCCGGTAGATTCCATAAAGTAGCCAGATCGGCACAGGTATCCCTATGGTATGACGATGGCTTCCTGGTAAACATAATGTAATTTTTTATTAATGATCCTACACCCGACCAGTCATGTGTACGCATGGGACGGACATTGATCAGTGCTGTACCATTGGTGAAAACCGGATCATCCAGGAGACCACGATCCCTTATACTTATTTTATCCCCAGGTACACCAACTTCCATTACCCTGTTTTTGATGGCATCTTCCAGTTCCAAAGGAGTTCGAAGACGGCCCCATACATTTGTTTTGATGCCAACAATGTCATCTGGTTTAATAAGGCTTTTCCAGGCTGCTTGTATTTCATCATACCCTGTGAGTTCCTTCACGGCTTCGTCAAGCATATTCCGGATCACCGTCTTGTCGATGGTCCGGGAATCATTAATAACTCCCTCATCCCGGATTAGTATAACCTTTGTCTTGTTTTCAGTATTACCTCCAAAAAGCTTAACCGGAAAATTTAAATACACTACACCTCCTGCCGCGGCAATTGCAGAATTCTTGAGTAATGTTCTCCTTGTAATTGTTTTTTTTGCCATAGAAAGAAAACCTTAGTTTAATTAAAGATTAGAATACAGCTTCACAAATATACCTTGTAAAATATTGTTTTGCAACAAATCTTCGATCTGTTTCACGGGGTTCACCCCGTGAAACCATGTGCAGCATGAGCAACGAAGTTGCTGTTTCACATGGTAAAGTATATTCTAAATTTTAGTTATTTTCAATTTTACATTTTAGGCATTTCAAACTTTAGGCACTTTAGGCACTTTAGGCACTTTAGGCACTTTAATCACTTTAGGCATTTTAGGCACTTTAATCACTTTAGGCACTTTAATCATTTTAGGCATTTTAGGCATTTTAGGCATTTATTTTTGGACAACTCCCTTACTCAAGGTTATCCCTTATCCACTCCAACCGTTCAACGATATTCAGGTACTGTGTACACTCCTCCTCGCATGCACTACACTGCGTACAATCAGCAGCTTTCTTAAGACTTTTCGAAGGACGGGGTGGCAGATAAATAAATTATTTCAATTTTTCCTTAAACTGTTTCTTGAATTTCTTAACCTTAGGATCAATTATAACCGTACAATAATGTTGGGTTTTATTATGATCGAAATAGTCCTGGTGATAATCTTCAGCTTTGTAAAACACCGTAAACGGACTAATTTCTGTAACAATAGGGTCAGCGAATTTTCCTGACTGATCCGGTTCTTGTTTATATTTTTCTGCCTGTTCTTTTTGTTTATTGTTGTGATAAAAGATCACCGACCGGTACTGTGTTCCGGTGTCAGGTCCCTGGCGGTTGAGGGTAGTAGGATCATGAATAGCCCGGAAAACCTCCAATAATTCTTTATAACTGATCTTTTGAGGATCATAAGTGATCTGGCAAACTTCGGCATGACCCGTTGTTCCGGTGCACACTGCCTCATAGGATGGGTTCTTCACATGACCGCCGGTATAACCTGATTTCACCGATTCAACTCCTTTAAGATCACTGAAGATAGCTTCCACACACCAGAAGCAACCGGCCCCGAATGTTGCTGTTTCCATTGTTCCCCGATTCATAACTGTTAGTGTTGTTAAAAACTATAGATAAATTTTACGAATACTTCATCATTAATCCCTTTTAAGTTGTTAGAATGTATCATCCCAAATACCCTCCTTACTTGTAATTGTTTAAACTCCCTGTTAATGTTTTTTCCCCATTATTCCAACTGACACCTACTCATTTTCCGGATGAACCTTATTTTATAAGGTTCATCATCCTTCTTATTTTAAGAACGGATACATGCTGATAGGTTTCACGAATTTCTCTGTCAATATCCTCCAGGCGGGAAGGATTTTTCTCAGGATTGTGTGTTCGCGGTTCAAATTTCTTTCTTGCAGGATTTTTCCCGGATATGGTTTTCCTCAATCTTTCAAGCTGCATTATCTGGTCTTCGTATTGACGGATTTGATCATCCAGACTTTCCATTATCAGAGGTTTTTACGAAAATTCAAACGATCTGTCGGATTGGTAAGTAATTTTACTGATTCATATTGTGCTTAATTCAGCCTTTCGAATCACTCTTCTATATTTATGACGCCTTTCTGAATCAGATGTTACAAGAAACGGAAGATTTTGATTAAAATGATTTAAAAAATGTTAAATAAGCTTAAAATTAAACCAGGGTAATTGTAACTACTCATATTAGTTCAACCCTTTCAGGGTTGCAGTATTATCTCTATCTTTTTTACCCGGCACTACGTACCGGGTTATTCAATGTTAAATCCCGTATGGGATTTCTTGCCATACTTTACTTTCCGGCAACCATTTCATTACAAAAGGATTCCATTCATTAAGTTATTAATTTCTTAGCCATTCAACACAAACCTAATTTCGTTTAATGAAAATTTGGTTGTCTTAGTTTATACCCGGCGAATTGAATGGCTTTCCCGGCAAGAACCTGCATGGGTTTCAACAGGGGAACATCCATATGTTTTTCACTGATAACCAGTGATATTTCAGTACATCCATTAATCATTGCCCCTGATCCTTTCTGGTTTATATGGTCGATAACTTCAAGGAGAATCTCCAGTGGTATCTTTTTATACCCTGCTTTGATCCCCTGCTTACCTGTTATTGCCTGCATTATTTTATTCTTGAAATTTTCATCCGGGACAATAATTTGTAATCCCTGTTTTTCGAAACTTTCTTCATACAACCTTGATAAATAGGTACCAATTGTTGAGAGTAAACCAAATGAACGGATTCCGGATAATTTATCTGACGCATATTTTGCCGCCTCGTCGATCATATGAATAAAAGGAATATTGATGTTTTGTTTCATATCCTTGTAGAAATAATGAGATGTATTGCACGGCATAATGATAAAATCAGCGCCCATTCTTTCCAGATGTTGCGCACTGGAAATCAGATCATTCATTGGTGAAATCCCATTATCGTCAAAGAAACCTGTACGATCCGGTATTTTGGGATTATTATTAATCAGAATAGGGATATGATCCTGATCTTTCTCTGCTTTTGTCATGGCAACAATTAAATTAAACATAAAAACAGTGGCTTCCGGGCCCATACCACCCAATATTCCGATAGTTTTCTTTTTCATTATATGGATATCTTAAAGTAAATCATTATTTTTCCTTTGTTAAACGATTATATTGTTTCATAAGGGTCAATACTTCCTTTACAGGCAAACAATCTGCTTTATGACCGTCTTTCCCGGTAACCGTTTCAGCCATGAAGAGGGAGTTCAGTATGGCTTCCTCCGTAGCCTCGATGACAGCCATAAAAAGCGGGGACATTCGATCATTTCGCAAAACCAATGAAGAAAATAAGGGTGTTTCTGAATGATACGACATTCTAACATTTTCTGCTGTTGAAAAGGCAATTACATAATCCCCACTCCCATTCGATGATATCCCACCCGTTTTGGCTAATCCAAGCATTGCCCGTTTAGCCAGTCTTTCAAGGTTTCGCGGGCTTAGCGGTGCATCGGTTGCTACAATTATCATACATGATCCATCAGGGTCATGATTTAACCTTCTATTTAAGTAATACTGATTAAGTTCTTCTCCAACAGGAACTCCATCAATTTGCAATACTCCTCCAAAATTGGACTGAACCAAAACTCCAACTATATATCCGCCGAGGGATTTGGGCAATATCCTTGAGGAAGTCCCTATTCCTCCCTTAAACCCAAAGCAAATCGTACCGGCACCGGCACCAACTACCCCTTCTTCAACCTTACCTGGTGTAGCATTCCCGATAGCTGTCAAAACATGCTCCTTCTTAATATGCCTCCCCCGGATATCGTTCAGGAAACCATCATTAGTTTCTCCCACCACTGGATTGACTGATCTTACATTTTTGTTTCCTGCAATATCTAATGTATAATCAATCAATGCATCTGCCGCAGTTAGCACACTTAATGTATTGGTTAAAACAATTGGTGTTTCAATGTTTCCCAGTTCTTTCACCTGGCTAATGCCGGTGAGTTTTCCAAAACCGTTTCCGATATAAATGGCAGCAGGCACCTTTTCCTGAAAAATATTTCCCTCATGCTGTAAAATTACTGTTACTCCTGTTCTCACATCCTCTCCTTTTACCAGAGTGAAATGTCCTACCCTGACTCCCTGAACGTCAGTGATCGCATTCTTTTGCCCCGGTTCCATCACTCCTATTTTTATTCCCAGTTCACGCACTCTCTTTTTTTGTGAAAAGCAGGTTGAATAGACGAAAAAGAAAACCAGGATATGTGTAATTAAGGTAAAATAAGTATTTTTCATGTTGTGTTAATTTACTTAAAATGTTTGTTGCAGGCTGCAGGTTACAAGTTGCAAGTTGCAAGTTAATTAATAATCAACGTGAAAGTTTTTCAATTTATAATATTTTATTATACAAGCTGATTATGCTTAAATTGTTAGGGGATTTTCTTTGTGATTTCTTCGTGTCTTTGTGGCTATATTTTTTCTCCCACTAAGATACTAAGGCTCAAAGTTTCACTAAGTAAAAGATAATGATTTATTTATCAATATTTGATATATCGAACTCAAGTTAAACTAAATAGTTACATAATATTTAGTACCAGAAAAATTAAATAGAAATCCCCTGGTTAAACAAATTTAAAAATTCTTTACCAGGGGATTTAGTAATCATGTAAACTATTGGTGTCTTAATTTTAGCTTTCTTGTATTTACTAATCTTCAATCAGCACAGGATCTCCAAAGCCAACTTTTTTCAATGGTTCCAGTTGGGTTTCGGCATCCCCCACAACCACGTAGATCATTTTATCCGGGATGATATATTTCTGTGCAAGTGCCTTATGATCTTCAAGGGTCATGTTTTTTACAATTTCTTCTTCTTTTTTAATATAATCATCCGGAAAGTCATATGCACTAATAGTTTGCAGCATTCCAAGCAGTGAATAGAGAGTTTCAAATCTTCTTGAGTTTGATTTGGCCAGTGCGTTTTTTGTAAATTCAAGGTCTTCCTGAGTAATACCCTTTCGATAATTTTCCATGGATTCCTTAAAGATTTTCACGGATTCAAGCGTTGCATTTGACCTCACGCTGGAAGATGCTGAGAACGAACCGATAAGTTTAGACCCTGAAAAACCGGATCTTGCTCCATATGTAAAACCTTTTTCCTCTCGCAGAATCAAGTTTAACACTCCACTGAATGACCCGCCTAATTTATAATTCATAACGGTAGCAGGATAGTACTCCTTATCTATTCGTGCAAGAGCGAGATAACCGATCCGGATCACTGACTGTTTTGCACCCGGTACATCAACAAAATAAACTTCAGACTTCTCTAATGCAGGTGGAGTTTCATATTCAGGTATTGTAACTTCTTTAGCTTCCCATTTTTGATTAATATCTTCAAGCGATCTCATTACTTCAGTTTGTGAAATATTTCCCACAACATGAAATTTGGCAATGGAGGGAGAAAAACTTTTTTCATAATATTCTTTCAAATCATCTATAGTTATACTCTCAACCGATTCTTCAGTACCTGATATATTATAGGCATATATATGATTTTCACCATAGACTATTTTATTAAATATATTTGATGCAATATAATTCGGATTGGCCTTACGTCTTTTTAAATTATTGATAATCCTTGTTTTTGCTAATTCAAATTCTTCTTCATCCCATCTTGGTTCAAGAAGAATTTCTTTCGCTAAAGCGAGTGTTTTCCTGTAATTTCTTACAAGAGTGTTAGCAGACAGTATAATTGAATTGGAGCCAGCATACATATTAATGCTTGAACCAAGCAGCTCGATTTCTTCCTCCAGATCTTCCGGTGTCTTATTTATTGTGCCTTCCATCATTAAATCACTTACTAAGTTTGCCACTCCAATTTTTTCCATATCATCCAATAATTTACCTCCATCGATAACAATATTAAATTGAACCAAAGGCAACTCATGCTGCTCAACCCCATAAACTTTCATGCCATTCGCAAGATTATCCTTCCATACATCGGGCAATGTGATTTCAGGCATAGACCCCTGAACCGGTTCAACAGAACGGTCAAATTTTGAAGGAGTCTTTTGGATTTTTTCTTCTTCCACCTCCCCGAGGATAACTTCTGTGGCCTCGGAGACCTTTTCTTCTTTAACTTCAGCTTTTACCGATCCCACAGCTATAGATTCCAATTGTCCTTTAGGTACAAAACTTGTTGATACATAAGGTTTATCCTTGATATATGTATTATAAACCCTGATGACATCTTCTTTAGTTACTTCCTTAATATTTTCAATATCCTGTTCAATAAACGAAGGGCTTCCTGCAAATTCATTATAAGATGCCAGTTGAAATGATTTACTCAAGATACTGCTAATCCTGTTGTAGAAGCGTCTCTCAAGCTGAGCTTTTATTCGTTCCAAATCTCTGTCTGTTACCCCTTCTTCTTCAAATTTGGCAAACGATTCAAAAATGGCATCTTCGATATCGGGCAGACTAACATCATTATGAGCAGTTACCGAAATTGTGAATTTTCCTGCCAGTTCCTGGGAACTGTTATTAGCAAATACATTGGAAGTTAATTTTTTATCCTTCACCAGTACTTTATACATTGGAGCTTTTTTCCCATCTGAAAGTAACTGTCCTAAGAAATCAAGTGCATAAGCATCATCGCTATACTCCTCAATACCTGGCCAAACCATTCTGAATTGAGCTGCTTTAGCAAAATTATCTTCATGGTATAATTTCTTTGTTTCTTCAAGAGAAAACGGTATAGGCTCCAAATCAGTAACTTTATCTCCTGAAGAAATTTCACCAAAATATTTTTCGATCAGGTTCTTTGCTTCTTCCTTTTCAAAATCCCCTGCCAGCACCAGAGTTGCATTATTCGGGAGATAATATTTCTGGTGAAACTCTTTTACATTTTCCACAGTGGCGTTGAACAGATCTTCCATCTCTCCGATCACTGTCCAGCTATATGGATGGCCTTCAGGAAATAGATTTTTATCTATTATATAATTAGTATGTCCATATGGGCGGTTGTCAACTCCCTGTCTTTTTTCATTCTGAACTACATTCTGTTGATTTGCAAAAGCAGATTTGGTAACTGTGTTAATTAAATAACCCATTCTGTCAGACTCAAGCCATAGTATCAATTCCAGCGCATTTTTCGGAACAACCTCAAAATAAGTAGTTGCATCCTTATTGGTAAACCCATTTAACCCAAGTTGAAAATTTTTGGTCAAAAATCTATAAAAAACATCTTTTTTTAGGCGATATTTCACTTTTTTAAAATCCTTATATACTGAATGTCAGGCATATAATATTTTCGAAGTCTTTATGTAGTGACCCATAGAT
>JAUWBB010000297.1 GCA_030605195.1 Bacteroidota bacterium | reverse complement strand
CTTTTTAAATAAGGAAAGGTGCTGGGAAGGATTATAGGTATCGATTATGGTACAAAAAGAGTTGGTTTAGCCGTGACGGATCCGACACAAACGATCGCCAATGGTCTGAAAACAATTCCGCCTAAAGAACTTATGAATTTTCTTATATCCTATGTGGAAAGAGAGAATGTTGTTGAATTTGTTGTTGGTTACCCGAAAAAAATGAACAATTTGCCTTCAGAGTCAGCAATATTAGTCGATCGGTTATTAAAACAATTAAGGATAAAATTCCCACATATCCCGGTTGAACTCATGGATGAAAGATTTACTTCAAAAATTGCATTTCAAACCATGATTGATGGTGGGTTAAGGAAGAAAAGACGGCGGGATAAGGCAATCATCGATACCATAAGTGCAGCTTTAATATTGCAATCGTACCTGGATAGAAGATCAAATTTGCAGAATTGAAAATAATCAGTGCCTTGGGACTAAAAAGACAAGCTGCAGTTTGAGCTTATGATTAAAAGATTTATTTTAGACTGAATAGTAACACAGAATTAATTTTTGTTTTATGGTTTTACCGGTAGTGGTTTATGGACATCCTGTCCTGCGGAAAAAATCGGTGGAGATAGGACCTGATTTTGAGTACTTTCAGGAATTGCTCACGGATATGTGGGAAACCATGTATGTATCTGACGGCATCGGTTTGGCATGTCCGCAAATAGGAAAGTCGCTCCGTTTGTTTGTTATCGATGCCAGTCCTCTTAAGAAAGATGATCCATCGCTGGAAAACTTTAAAAAAGCATTTATTAATCCCAGGATAGTTGAAAAAACAGGTGAAATATGGACATTTAATGAGGGATGTTTAAGCATTCCGAATATCAGGGAAGATATAAACAGGGAATCCAAAATAAGGATTGAATATTATGATGAGAATTTTGCTTTTCACGATGAGCATTTTGAGGGAGTTATGGCCAGGATCATTCAACATGAATACAACCACCTGGAAGGCATTTTGTTTACCGATCTTGTTTCACCAATCAGAAAAAGATTATTGAAAAGTAAACTTATGGCAATCTCAAAAGGGAAATTTGAAGTAAGCTATAAGACCATTTTACCAAAGAAAAAAGTAATCCAAAAAGTATAATATACACATTGGAATGATCGAATAATGTTTTCTTTACAAATGCAAAAACACTTTTAAAAATAAATATATCCAATATTCCCTGCCTTCGCCTGCTCCCGCCTTCACCGCGTTACGGTGGACAGGTCGGCAGACAGGCAAAATTCCATAATTCTCCTAAAATGGATGTCATTGACACATAATTCATTATGTCTTTCCTTTTAATTTAGCTGAATAGTTATAAAAATGCCTTTTAGCGAAAAAATCAGACAAATTCCTTTCCTGCGTTTATTACTTCCGTTTACAGCAGGAATAATCTTTCAACTTTATTTTCCTGTTAGGGAAAATGCTTTATATCCTTGTTTTGCGGTTTGTTTTATTTTATTGATCGGGACGTTTCTATATAAAAAGCTGAGTCGGAATTACATGTACAGGTGGGTTTATGGAGTAATTTTGTTTGTCTTTCTTTTTATTTTGGGCGCGGGTATAATACAGCTCAGGAATAATCGATCAAATTATACTGATTTTATTGATGGGGAATGTCTTGCCATAGCAAATTTGGTTGAATCACCACAGGATAAGCCCAGATCAGTAAAAAGCATTCTGCAGATGAAATCAATCAGGGTTGGAAAGAAATGGGTAAAAACCAGGGGTAAGGTTTTGGTGTATTTTCAAATGGACAGCATCGCGAAAATGCTGAAAACGGGCGACCAGATAGTCTTTCAGGGATCGCTTCAGACTATTCAGTACTCTCAAAATCCCGGTGAATTTAATTACAGGAGATACATGGCATTTCATGGTGTCTACGGTCAGCTATACCTGCCAACAACCAATTGGAGGAAAATCGACCAAAATAAAGGAAATGTTATCCTCCTGGGGTCACGTAAACTAAGAAGCCATTTTTTAAATACTTACCGGGATCTCGGACTTGAAGGAGATGAATTTGCCGTTGCCGGCGCCCTGACTCTTGGATTCAGAGACAATTTGGGTGAGGAGTTGAAAGAGGCTTATACCACCTCCGGAGCGATGCACATTCTTGCTGTTTCAGGCCTTCACGTGGGAATAATTTATTTTTTGATTTTTCATTTATTCCATTTTGTTGCCAAATTCAGGTATGGCAGGGTTATTCGTGCTATGATCACTTTCGTATGTCTTTGGTCTTTTGCTTTCCTTACCGGACTTTCTCCTTCGGTCATGCGTGCGGCTACGATGTTTAGTTTTGTTATAATAGGTAAATCGTTACACCGGACGGTAAACATCTACAATATACTGGCTGCTTCTGCATTTTTCTTGCTACTTATCAATCCTTATCTGATAATGAAGATAGGATTTCAATTATCTTATTCAGCAGTTACGGGAATAGTCTATTTTCAACCAAAAATGTACCGGCTTTACAGGAACCGGTACTGGATCGTCGATAAGATTTGGGGGTTAATAACCGTGTCTGTCGGAGCCCAACTGGGAACCTTCCCATTAATCATTTTTTATTTTAACCAATTCCCGAATTATTTTTTATTGACTAATATCCTGGTGATACCCTTTGCTACCATCATTATTTACCTGGGTGTAATGGTCCTTCTTTTTTCGTGGATACCCTGGATGGCAACAGTTGCTTCATTCCTTTTTATTCAAACCATTAAAGGGCTTAACGCTTCAATTCATTTTATTGAAAGTTTGCCTTATTCCTTATCAACAGGAATATCAAATACCATTTTGGAAACTGTCATTATCTATTTCATTATTTTTTGTCTGGCACTATTCCTTATTGAAAAAAAGAGAATATCATTTATTGCCGCATTAAGCTTGTGTATGATATTTATAGGACTGAATCTTTTTAAAAATTTTCAATCAGAATCACAAAAAATGATGGCTGTATATAATGTAAAAGGAATGTCAACACTGAACTTTATCGATGGGAGGAAGAGTGTTTTAATTGGTGATTTTAATTTGAAAAGCAGCAGGGAAGGGGTTTTATATTATGTAAATAAGTATTGGAATTTGTTGGGTATCCGAAAAAAAGAATTTTATGGATTGGATCAATTAACAAACATTGGCAGCAAAGGAAATAGCCTGCCGGATACAATGAATAATTTATATGTTCACAGAAATTTTATTCAGTATTATGAAAAAAGAATTTATGTTTTGAATAATCACAGTTTACAGAATTATTCAACAGGAGTGAAAATAAATATTGATTATCTGATTTATGGGAACAACGCTGGGATACCTCTGGAAACCATTTTCTATCTTTTTTCTGTTAAACAGGTAATTATTGACTCGTCGAATTCGTACTGGGATAATAAACGAGTGAAAGAAGAATGCAGTATTAAAAACATACCCTGTTATTCAGTTATGGAAAGTGGGGCATTTGTTACGAATTTGTAAGTAATTATTTTAAACTGAATTATTCATGTTAGAAAAAATATCGGGAAGATTTGGATTATTAATAGGATTATCCTTTAATTTGTTTCGCGGATTTTCTGTTTATTGATATTTATGAAGATTATTATTGCAGGTGCCGGCGAAGTTGGGTCTCATTTGGCTAAGATGCTTAGTAATGAGAATCATGATATTGTGGTTATCGATCCTGAAGATGAACGGTTAAGGTCTGTCGATGCCAGTATGGATATAATGACCGTTACCGGATCAGCCACATCAATCGAAATTCTGAAAGAAGCCAATATCAAGCGGACTGATTTGTTCATTGCTGTTGCGCACTCTGAAGATACAAACATCACTGCTGCCATCCTGGGTAAAAAACTGGGAGCAAAAACTACCATCGCACGTATCGATAATCCGGAATACCTTATACCTTCCCACAAGGATCATTTTGTTACCATGGGTATCGATTACCTGTTTTATCCTGAAATGATTGCTGCCAGGGAGGTGATCGGGCTTTTACATCAAACCGGGACTACAGAATTTTTAGATTTTTCGGGTGGCAGACTCTCCTTTTTTGTTTTGAAATTGGATAAAAATGCACCCATCATCAACAAAACCCTGATGGAAGTCACAAACCAGAACAAACCATTGGATTACAGAGCTGTAGCGATTACAAGGAATGGAAAGACCATTATACCTCATGGAGATGACAGTTTTCTTGTAAATGATCTGGTATATGTTGTTTCAACTCTATCAGGATATGGAGAAATAATGAAATATGCCGGCAAAGAAAAACTAACTCTCAAAAACATTATGATCCTTGGGGGAAGCCGTATTGGCAGGAGAATAGCAAAAGAACTCGAGAGGCAATATAAT
>JAUWBB010000329.1 GCA_030605195.1 Bacteroidota bacterium | reverse complement strand
ATACATAATTGGAATCTGGTGATTACCAATTATGTATGTCAGGGTTAACCCTGATAAAAACCAAATTCAATAAGCTCAAATTTGGGTATGAGATTTTCATCAGTTTTGAGAGTAATGTTAAATTAAACAGTTGACATACTTAAATTTGGCTTTTCGTCAGCCATAAATGGCGAAAAATTCTATGAATTTTTCGAGTTAAGTAAATTTTTCCGTCAGACATATAGTCTAATATGAAATGATAAAATAAAAATGTAAGAGTTATGAAAAATCTGATAATGCTTTTTATTTTTCTTTTTGCGACAATGTTCTTTTCTGCCAATGCGCAGAAACGAGATAAAGAATCACTGGCAAAGGGAATGAACTTTATTGAAACCAAAACTTATTCTGCTGAAGATGATACGAAAATCCTTGAACTTTACAAGACTTTACGTGTTGCTGATGTTTCCGATGGCCTGGATATGGTGGGTTTGCCCGGGACAGGCCTGGTAGATCCGGCAATACATCCTGACTGGGTTGATTTAAAAGATTTTAGCCATGTTTTCAGAGGAATATCTGTAACTGTCCGTTATGTTCCTACACAAAAACCGGCCCTCCCTGCACCGGGGGAAGATTTTTCAAAATGGGAAGGGAATTTTTATAACACCTTCTCACACGAAGCTTTTACAGATTTGTTAAGGCCAGGTTCAGCTATCGTTATTGATGATGTTGAGGAGAGGGATATTGGATCGATCGGCTCAAATAATATTCTTTTCTGGTACTCGCTTGGCGGTGTAGGAGTGGTTACAGATGCAGGAGCCAGGGATACTGATGAAGTTGCTCTTGAAAGGGTTCCTCTTTATGTTAGAAAGAAAGGACGAGGGATACGTCCGGGAAGAAACGAAATTGAGTCAGTCAATCGTCCCGTTTCAATAGGTGGTGTGCTTGTTTGTCCTGGTGATGTAGTTATTGGCGATGGTGACGGGGTCGTTGTGGTTCCTCGTGCTGTAGCAGAACAGGTAGCTAAATATGCTAACGAAATTCTTACAAAAGATAAAGCAGGTAGAAAGGCTTTGTATGAAAGTTTAGGACGTCCTTTAGATAAAACAGTTAAATAGGCAAAAGTTATGACCAATGAAATTATGAAGAGATCATTATCAACATTTTTCATATTCCTTCTGATTGTGTTTTGTGTTGGCAGAGGGAATTCACAGACAATTAATTCCGAACCAAAGACTCTTGAAATTGGTGCGAAGGCTCCTGACTTCAAGCTCCCGGGTGTGGATGGAAAGACCTATAGCCTGAAAGATTTTAATAAAGCTTCAGTGTTAGTTGTAATATTCAGTTGCAACCATTGTCCTACTGCTCAGGCATATGAGGATCGCATAATTGCTCTTGCAAAGGATTATAAACAGAAGGGAGTTGACCTTGTTATGATTTCACCAAACTCTGTTGCAGCGTTAAATTACTCCGAGTTAGGTTATTCTGATATGGGCGATAGCTACGAAGAGATGAAATTGCGCGCTGTCGATAAAGGATTTAATTTCCCCTATTTATACGATGGTGAAAACCAGAAGGCTGCATTGACCTATGGCCCTGTCGCCACACCTCATTGTTTTGTTTTTGACAGAAATCGCATATTGGTTTATGCCGGACGCATCGATGGATCAGAAAAGCCCGGTACGGGCAAAGGTGAAGATATCAGAAATGCCATTGATGCTGTTTTGGCCGGAAAAATAGTTGAAAATCCGGTAACTAAAGTCTTCGGATGTTCCGTTAAATGGTCATGGAAGGATGAATTTACACAGAGGCTATACAAGGAGTGGTCTGAATTACCGGTTACTCTCGAAGATATTGATGTTCAGGGAATAAAAGAGCTTATAAGAAATACTTCATCTGATAAACTCCGATTGATAAATATATGGGCCACATGGTGCGGACCCTGTGTTATAGAATTTCCCGATCTGGTGATTATTGATCGTATGTATCGGGGTCGCTCTTTTGAGTTTATAACCATCAGCGCTGATAAGCAGGCAAGAAAAGACGATGCCCTGAAATTTCTCCGGAAACAGGAAGCTTCCAATAAAAACTACATTTTTAATAAGGATGATGTATATCAGATGATTGAAGCTGTTGATCCTGACTGGCAGGGTGCTTTGCCATACACACTTCTTATCGAACCTGGTGGAAAGATTATCTACCAAAAGCAGAACACGATTAATACAGCTGAAATGAAGAAGATGATTGTTGATAATAGATTAATTGGCAGGTACTACTAATAATTTAAAAACACTATGAAAAAGAATTATAGCAGGCGTCGTTTCTTTAAAACGGGTACCATAATAGGTGCGGGGTTAACTTTAATTCCACCGGTTCTAAAAGGAGGAATTGGCAGTAAGGCTGGTAATCCTGTAAGGCTTGGAGGACCAGTCCCCGGCCAGTTTACTGACCCTGCCGAATGGGTGAAAGTTGTAAAGTCTCTTGGATACAGCGCTGCATATTGTCCGGTCCAGCCTGGTGCATCTGGTGAACTGATACGATCTTTCAGAACTGAGGCAAAAAGGAGTAACATCTTGATTGCTGAAGTGGGAGCATGGAGCAATACTCTGGATCCAAACGAGTCAGCCCGCAAGGAAGCCGTTGAAAAGAATATTGCTGCACTTCAGCTGGCTGATGAGATCGGAGCATCGTGTTGTGTGAATATTTCCGGGGCAAGAGGTGAAATATGGGACGGCCCTTATGCCGGAAACTATTCGAAAGAGACATTCGATATGATTGTTGAGACAGTACGGCATATTATTGATCAGGTTAAACCGGTGAGTTCATTTTATTCTCTCGAACCTATGCCCTATATGCTGCCCGATTCACCCGATAGCTGCCTTGATTTAATTAAGGCTGTTGGCCGTAAGCAATTTGCCGTACACCTTGATCCGGTGAATATGATTTCCAGTCCTCAGAAATATTTTAATAATGCTGCTTTCCTTAAGGAATGTTTTACCAAACTGGGGCCGTACATAAAGTCCATTCATGCCAAAGACATTATCCTTTTACCGGAATTGACAGTCCATCTTGAAGAACGCAGACCCGGACTGGGTTACCTCGATTATGCTCTCTTTTTACAGGAAGCAAGCAAACTCAAGGATATGCCATTTATGTTGGAACACCTTGAAACACAGAAGGATTATAAGTTGGCAGCTGATTATGTCAGGGAGATGGGTAAGAAGGCAGGTATTCTTTTTGCTGAATGATAATGAGATAAAAGCTTGAAATTTGCTTCGAAACATTAGATATTCTTAGGCAGATTAAATTTGTTCATTTTTTTAGCAATTTAGGAACAAATTAACTGCATTTGCAGAAAGAATGCGATGGAGCAGTGAAGCTGAATTGTTTTGAAGATTCTAATAAGTAATTCTTGCAATTCCATGTAGATGGACTCGTCCGTTTCATAAATAATGAAACAGTTCTTGTCTCAAAGTATCCTTACTGAATCAAGAAGATTAATTGACGGAATTCTTATCTCCCACCCTCACCAGGACCATTACGGATTTGTAAACTACCTTCATGAAAATTTGAAATATTATCTGGGAGAAGCAGCATTTCGAATTATCAATACAGCAAATGATTCACGGTTTTTAACCCAAGTTGAAAATTTTTGGTCAAAAATCTATAAAAAACATCTTTTTTTAGGCGATATTTCACTTTTTTAAAATCCTTATATACTGAATGTCAGGCATATAATATTTTCGAAGTCTTTATGTAGTGACCCATAGAT
>JAUWBB010000205.1 GCA_030605195.1 Bacteroidota bacterium | reverse complement strand
CAATCTTGCGATCGTACTCCCCAGGTGGATCACTTAATGCTTTCGCTCAGTCGCTGACTGTATATCGCCAACAACGAGTGATCATCGTTTACAGCGTGGACTACCAGGGTATCTAATCCTGTTTGCTCCCCACGCTTTCGTGCCTCAGCGTCAGTAACAGTTTAGTGAGCTGCCTACGCAATTGGTGTTCTGTGTAATATCTAAGCATTTCACCGCTACACTACACATTCCGCCCACCTCAACTGTACTCAAGGAGACCAGTATCAATAGCAGTTCTGCAGTTAAGCTGCAGGATTTCACTACTGACTTAATCTCCCGCCTACGCACCCTTTAAACCCAATAAATCCGGATAACGCTTGCATCCTCCGTATTACCGCGGCTGCTGGCACGGAGTTAGCCGATGCTTATTCATACAGTACCGTCAGCCCCCGATACATCGGGGGGTTTCTTCCTGTATAAAAGCAGTTTACAACCCATAAGGCTGTCATCCTGCACGCGACATGGCTGGGTCAGACTTGCGTCCATTGCCCAATATTCCTCACTGCTGCCTCCCGTAGGAGTCTGGTCCGTGTCTCAGTACCAGTGTGGGGGACCTTCCTCTCAGAACCCCTAGACATCGTAGTCTTGGTGAGCCGTTACCTCACCAACAAACTAATGTCACGCATGCCCATCTCTAACCGTTGGAACTTTAATTATGAAACCATGCGATTCCAAAATATTATGGGATATTAATCCGAATTTCTTCGGGCTATTCCCCAGTTAAAGGTAGGTTGCATACGCGTTACTCACCCGTGCGCCGGTCGTTCTTCCCGATTGCTCGGGAAAATTACCCCTCGACTTGCATGTGTTAGGCCTGCCGCTAGCGTTCATCCTGAGCCAGGATCAAACTCTTCATTGTAAAATAAATTCAATATCGCTCAAGATTCATTACTCAACTCGAATTTACGAATATGGCCTTAAACCTTTTTAAAACCTCTTCAATCTTTTCAAAGAACTATAACTATTTTAAGAATGCAAAGATAAAACCCTTTAATAAATTTTGCAAACTTTTTTACAACTTTTTATATCAACTCAAAACGGCTGCAAATATAGAAACTTAAATCTTACTTTTCCAAACTTTTTTTACTTTTCTCTGTTTTTTTTTTGATACTATATATATCAATGGATTGACAAACCTGCTCTATCTCTCCAAAATGATATAGCCATCGATTTGTTTGCTGTTTTTATTTTAAAAATCATTATTTTTAACCTTTTCTTACCGGAATTTTAATAAATATATATTTTCGGTCCAAAGATCATTTTTAAAAATGAATAAAGCCCTGGTCATCATCCCTACTTATAATGAAAAGGAAAATATTGAGAAAATCATTACTGCTATTTCTTCCCTTTCTTTACCTTTCGATATTTTAATTATCGATGACAATTCTCCTGACGGCACAGGCCAGATCGTTAAAACCTTGCAGAAAAAATATACAAATCTTTTTTTTGTCGAACGGATTGATAAATTAGGTCTTGGTACAGCCTATATCACCGGCTATAAATGGGCACTTGAGCAACATTATTCATTTATTTTTGAAATGGATGCTGATTTTTCACATAACCCACAGGATTTACTCCGGCTATATGATGTCTGTTTAAACCATGGTATTGACCTGGCAATCGGCTCAAGGTATAAATCAGGAGTAAACGTGGTCGACTGGCCCTTAGGCCGTATGTTGATGTCTTATTTTGCATCTATTTACGTACGGTTTATTACCGGTATGAATATAAAAGACACTACAGCCGGTTTTAAGTGTTATAAAAGAAAAGTTCTTGAAACCATTGATCTGGATAAAATCAATTTGAAAGGTTATGCCTTTCAGATTGAAATGAAATTCACCACATGGAAATACGGTTTTAAAATCCTGGAAATACCTATCGTTTTTACTGATAGAAAATATGGAACCTCCAAAATGAGTGGAGGAATATTTAATGAAGCACTTTGGGGGGTGATTATTATGAAGTGGAACAGTTTTTTCAGAAAATATGAACGGAAAGAAATAACCAAAACCAGATGACTCCCTTTTTAATAAAAGATGGCAAACTGATAAATGAAGGCAAACAATACCAGGGCAGCATCCTGCTAAAAGACGGTAAGATTAATAAAATCTTTACCGGTGCGGTACCGGGAAAAATATTAGCCCAGGCAAAAATTATTAACGCCAAACAAAAAATTGTTTTGCCGGGAATAATAGATGACCATGTTCATTTCAGGGAACCCGGATTCACTCATAAAGGAGATATTTACTCAGAATCAAAAGCTGCTGTAGCCGGTGGTGTAACCTCCATAATGGAAATGCCAAATACGGTGCCACAAACCACTACCCAACAAGCATTAAAAGAAAAGTTCGGCATTGCATCTGAAAAATCTCTTGCCAATTACTCTTTATACATAGGCGCCACCAATGATAACCTGAAAGAAATTTTAAAAACCGATCCCTGTACAGTTTGTGGTATTAAAGTCTTTATAGGATCTTCTACCGGAAATATGTTGGTTGACAACGAGAACACATTACGAAATATATTTTCAGAAGCGCCTCTCCTGGTAGCCGTACATTGTGAAGATGAACAAACCATCCGGGATAATATCCGTCATTATAAACAAAAATATGGTCTTAACCTGCCCTTTAAATATCATCCACTGATCCGGAGTGAGGAAGCTTGTTACAAATCTTCTTCGAATGCAGTGAATCTGGCCAGGAAATACAATACAAGATTACATGTCCTTCATTTATCAACTGCACGGGAACTCGATCTTTTCGATAATACTTTGCCTCCGGCAGAAAAACGGATCACTTGTGAAGTATGTGTTCATCACCTGTGGTTTAACGAAGGAGATTATGTCACATCGGGAAGCTTAATAAAATGGAATCCGGCAATTAAGAAGGCTGAAGACAGGGAAGGTTTATTTGCCGGTGCTCTTCATAATTTCATCGACATAATAGCAACTGATCACGCACCACACACACTTGAAGAAAAACAAAAAAACTATTTTGAAGCTCCTTCAGGAGGCCCGATGATTCAACATTCCCTCCATGCTATGCTGGAATTTTACCATAAAGGAAAAATCTCTTTGGAAAAAATTGTTGAAAAAATGTGCCATTCACCGGCTGATATATTTCGCATCGATAAAAGAGGATACATTCGGGAAGGATACTGGGCTGACCTGGTTATCGTTGACCCGGATAATCCCTGGGAAATAAACAAAGATAATATACTGTATAAATGCGGATGGTCCCCCCTGCAGGGGCAAACACTTCACGCTAAAGTAAGCCATACCATTGTTAACGGGCATCTGGTTTTTGAAAACGGACGTTTTGATGAATCCCGGAAAGGAAAAAGACTCACATTTAACCGATAAATCAATATGTTATGAAAAAGGATATCTTTAAAAAATCAACTTGTCTGTTTGTAATTCTAATCTTTCTTTTTAGCTCCTGCAAAAACAGTGAAAAGAAGCACTTAAAGGATCGATTAACCCAACGTAAGAGCGAAACGGAAATCACAATCAGTAATTACGCATCATTGGCAGCGCCCATTACTTATGACGTTGTAATTAAAAATCCTAACCCTGAAGACGACTGGATCGAGAGTCGTCTGGAGAAACTCGACAGGGAAAAACTTATCAATATCATCTTTGATGCCGTTTTGAATGAGAAAGTTACAGCAATGGATTACCTGACTGACAACCCAATGACCGTAAAGGAAATCAGGGAACTTGAGGAAGATGAAGAGTTTGACCGTTCAAGAGTTGCAAAGATTCAATTTATTGAAGACTGGTATTTTGATAAAGAAAGTTTCACCATGAAGAAAATAGTTCATTCTGTTATGCTGGGATACGAAGTTTATGATTGGGATGGGAATGTAAGGGGCCATAAGGCTGCTTTTAAGGTAAATCTGAAGACCGGGGATTAATAGGGAGAACGGGAGAAGAATGGAGACTGGGAGAGACCTGCCAGCGTCCTCCCAAAGGGATGCCCATGGCAGAAGGACCTGGCAGAGTCCGTGAAGGAGAAGGGGAGAAAGGGATTTGAATTAATAGAAAAAACAAAAGTGAAAAGATAAAAGTGAAAAGTGCGGATGTAGAGCCGAATTGTATTCGGCTGAATAAAGGGTAAAAGTAAGGGCATAGGACAATGGAAAGAAAAGCAGGGCTGGCCCGTCCGACCGCTTAACCCGGTCCGACGGATGTAGGGTTGGATGGAGAGAGTAAGAGATTTGGAGAAAAAACCTCGTAGAGGTTTGATTATTGTAAAAGAAAAGAGGCATAAAAGAACAACGGTCCAACTATCTTTCTTCATTAGTTAAGGAATAAGCTCCATGGACCGGAACAGGAAACCTCGCCATTGCTTTATAAGCAGGGGGTCAGTCGTTCATTCTTCCAATAATTTCTTGATTTCTTCTTTCAATCCAGGTAAATGTCGGACAATCGTACCCCAAATTATACCGTCATCGATTTTACTATTCAAAGTTTTATCCATTTGTATCTATTATGCATTGCTATAGTCTTAAAATCTTAGTTTAGTGTTAAGTACAGCTTTATCATTAATTTGAATCAGGAATTTTTTTCCATATCTCATTTAGAGATGGCACAAAAAATTTATTTATAGCACCATCATCATCTATTTCAAATTCAAATGACAATTTTGAATTATTAATGAAAAACCTAGTATCTGATTCAGGTAAAATTGAATATTTCCCTTCATCCCATACCTGGAATACTTTTAAGGAATCATTTTCATTTAGTATTTTTAATCTCAAGGAATTATCTTTTAGCTGATATATTCCAATATACTTCTTAAGTTGTTTCTCTGATAAATTAATGAATTCCCTATCATCAAATGTGATTACCTTTCGCTTTTTTAAATTATATTCATTCCCTTTTTTCAACAAATAAAACTCTCTGCTACCTTCAGGTAGTTGATAAATAGTGTCTCTTTCTGCTGACCAACGAGTACCATCGTAGATAGCGACATAACTTTCACCAATTACTCTGAATTTATCTCCTTTTACAACTACCCCTGTATTTTCGTCCAGTCCTATTCCCAGTAATTCTGGTCTACTATCTAAAATTTCATACATATCAAACTGTCTGTTTCTAGCAAATAAATGTTGATCAATCGCCACATTAGAAAGAAAACTTAATCCCTCTTCGTGATCTCCCATCATGATTGTATTTTTCTTTGTATCTCCTCTCGCGAGGTAGGATCCCTGTATAGTTGCTCCTGCTGAAGAACCTGCTATTACCCCTCCTCTTTTTAATACATCTTTGAAAGCATCATGAGCTTTTGTATTAAGGTATGAATCAGCATGTCGCCATTGTCGCCCACCACTGAACCATATACCTGCAGCTTTTTTAATTGGTGCTATAAAATCTTCAGTATTTGACTCTTCAGTATTTCTTGTATGTAATATAGTAACATCAATAAATCCCTTATCAATGAAACTTTTCTTGTATTCGTCTAAAAACTCTTCTTCAAGCGTATCACTGGAAACAGCTGTAGGTATAACGACTATCGGAGCCTCTGATCCACCAATAAGATCCATGAATTTTGTATAAAATATATCCGATGCTCTACCGCCAATTATTAGTAAGGTTCCATTTTCAGGACCTTTTGTCTCAGCTTTCTTACCTGTTGACTTTATTTGATTAGTACTTTTATCTGAATTACTATCACATCCTAACAGAATAATTATGCTTAAAAATAAGATTTGGATATTTTTTATCATCTTTCAATCTTTTAGTGTCTTAATTCTAATATTCGTGTATTTTTTGGCAGAAAATCACAAAATACAAATCACAAAAATCAAATAAATACCAATATTTAATCTCCAAATTCCAAACTTAAAAGAATGATTTTAAAATTTTGAATATTGTAT
>JAUWBB010000189.1 GCA_030605195.1 Bacteroidota bacterium | reverse complement strand
CCTTGTCTGCCAGCAGTCTCATAATCATTTTATATAATTCAAGCAAACATTCTGTGTTGATGCTGTATTACATGTTACAACAGGAAACTATTTTATTTAACTTTTCACCCCGTTGGAAATACCTACGGGGTTTATCCAGGTTAGGTAAAGTTTTACGATTTTTCAAAAAGTATACTATAACTATAACGGATATTTAATAATTCTGCTTCTATAAAATTATTCTTAAGAGCAATAGATACTGAGTTTTTAAAATCGGACTCGGAAATATGTCCGGACGGCTCAGCAAAAAGAAGCTTGCCTTTTGGTTTTAAGACTTTATATAACTCGCTAAACATAAAATTTTGATCAGGAACTTCATGTGCTACAGCAAAGGCAAGTATAAAGTCTATTTTTCCATGATATTTTTCGAGTTTTACTGAATCATCAGTACAGATGTGGTTTTCAATGAGATTAGAAACACCTGCTCTTTTAGCTCTTTTTTTCAGTACCGTAAGCATTTTTTCCTGAATATCGACGCATATCACCTTACCATCAGGATTAACCATATGAGCCATAGGGATGCTGAAGAACCCCATAGCAGAACCGAAATCAAGCACATTCATTCCAGGCTTTAGAAATCGATTTAGAATTTTATATGGGTTTTGAGAAATTTTCCGGAAAGGACTAAGCAAAAAATAACCTATAAAAACGGGACAAACTCTATTAGCCATAATTTCTCAGTTAAACCAATAAGATAACTTAGCTGCCAGTCCACGGTTTTTAGTGCGGAAATTACCGGGATAAGCATTTTCTGTATAAACAATATAAAAGTCAGAAACAGGTGCAAACCGCCATTGGAACCGGATATTGACATTAAAATTATCGATCTGGTTGTTATATTGTGCGAAAGTAGTCAGGAAGAGTTTATCGGTAAATGTAATATCCAGCCGGGGGCCAATTAGTACAAACTCGGCGCTGTTGTACGGCTCGGGTAAATTGATCTGGTGATAAGAGGCCATAACAGCCAGACTGCCGTAAGGCTGAACACGGTAATTCAATTCACCGTTCAAACTCAGCCGTGTACCGTTGTAAAAACCACCGTAGCGGGTTGAAAGCTCATAATTGAAAAATTTTCTGATATCAGAAGTGTAAGAAACAGCAATTTCTTTCCAGCGAAATTCGCTACCGGCAGCCAGACTGTCGCCTCCGGTATTTGTTGGGTCAAAGGGTGTCTGAAGTTTCACAAATCCATCTTCGAGTTCCAGTGTAAATTTACTTCGATCGAGCCATTCCACAGCATAACCCAATTGGATCTCACGGTCCGTTAGCGAAAGATCCGGTTTATAAAACAAATCCAATTCCATGATGGGTCCATGATTTATTATGCGACGCGATTTCGGAAAAAACTTATATTCAATAGTGGGTTTTATCTGGTAAAATCCTTTCCGTTGTATATAACCCACTTCAGCCAGGTAATCAGGGCCTACCCATGCCTGATTAAGAGAAGCTGAAAATTGTTGAGTTTCATAGGTAATCCGACCTGCCAGGGTGGAAGCATCAACTGATGCACCAGGGTAGAAGGACTGATGGTAAAAAGCTTTCCCTGTCCAGCGGCTGTCTGCACTCGAAAGGTTCAAATCAATACCTGCCATGCGGTTATGACCTGAATCAGAAATATCCTCGCCCGCCATGGGAGATGTTATTTGCTTATTGATCATAAATGCAGTAATATTCGATCTGCTGAAAATTTGCCGTTGAATGACTGCAACACCGAAATTGGCAGCCCGGGTATCATTTTTTGTACCTGTTTGTATATCCATTAAACCTATGCGCCAATTTTCTCCCAGTTGTCCGCTCAGCCTTGCTCCGGCCTGCACGGGGTTACTGAGTCCTATCCGGCGGGAAAAAAAGGGACGGATGTTTTCAGTGCCCAGGCTGGCAAATAAGTCACTGTTCTCAAGAAAAAACTGCCTTTTTTCCGGAAAAAACAACTCAAAGCGATCGAGATTAGTTCTCTGCCGGTCTACTTCCACCTGGGAGAAATCCGGATTCAGTGTCAGGTCGAGGTTCAAAGAAGTGGAAAGGATGACCTTCGCATCCAGGCCGGCTGCCGCATCAATATTGATGTTTTTTCCGGCTGCTACATCCTGGGTTGCTTTGCTTGATATATACGGGATCAGTGAAAACCGTGTGCCTGATTCAGGTAATGGCCTGTCCCATACCAGGGTTCCGGTAAAGGCAAGGTTGGCTGTTGGAAACTGTCTTGGTACCGGGGCCCAGCTTGATTTTTCGTTGGTTTTGAGGTCGAGACGACTGAAATTAATGCCCCATTCGGTTTCACCATCACGGTATCGTATACTTCTGAAAGGGATTCCGAACTCGGCTACCCAGCGGTCAGCGTAATCTTTTACCGCCGATTTCCATTTGGTATCCCAGTCGAGGGAAACAAATCCGCCGTTGGCCTGAAGGCCGTCCCACTGGGCACCGGCGGCAGAAATACCAAATGCAAAGCCATTGGTTTGGTCATTATAGGTGTCAATAAATGCAATGAAATTATCATTTTTAGGGAAACTCCAGTCTCTACGCAATGACTCTACCGGTCTTTTCCCGGGAAATGTGTCATGGCAGATTATGGCGATGTATAAATTGGATTCGTCATACGTTAGCATCACTTCTGTCTGAGCAAGAGCATAACCTGTATCGATAGGTAAAACCCAGTGAAAATTTTCAGCATGCTCAGCCTGTAGCCAGACCTTTTCTTCCAAAAGTCCATCAATCACCATCTTGATCCCGGTCCGGCGAATATGAATGCGGTAATTTTCGCGGTTTACCGGATCGGTTTGCCCGAAAAGGAAAATTTGGACTAACAAAAACAAAGTTGAGAAAGAAAATATAAAAGGTAATTTCATTGCATAAATCAATGAGACTATGATTTTAGGAGTTGAAAACGAACTAAAATCACTCAGTCGAATTGATCCCGATAGCGAAGCTAATCGGGAATCCTTGGGTTTAGTTCATTTAAAATATGCACAAGGTAAAAAAAAAATCCGTGTTGTCTTTTTGAATACCAAATAAACTTATCTTATAATAATTTCCAGATTTAACTATCTTGCAAAATGAAGAATTAACTTTAAAATATGTTTAAAAATTACCTCGTAGTCGCTTTACGAAATCTTTTTAAAAGCAGGGTATTTGCTCTTATAAACATCTTTGGACTGGGTATAGCACTGGCCTTATGCGTGGTAGCCTATTTCAATCATATGTTTGAGGCCGGCTGGGACGGGCAGCATGTTAACCGTAATAAAATATACAAGATAAATATCTTTCGTGATATGCAGGCCCGTAATCAGGAATATGGTATTTCCCCAATGACTTTAGGCTTAGAGATAAAAAAGGATATCAGCGGTTTGGAGAACGTGGTTCGTTATATGCGGTCCTATTCCCCCGTAAAAGTTGAACATGATATCTTTAATAAAAGAGTTGCCTATGTGGACCCTGACTTTCTGGATATGTTCACTTTTCCTTTGATCTCCCGAAGCAAGGGTATTCTTGAGGAAAAAGGAAGTGTATTAATTAGTGAACAACTGGCAAGGATTTTATTTGGAGACCAGGATCCGGTTGGACAGATAATTACTATTTATAACGATTCAGAAAAAGCTTTTACCTACATGGTTTAGGGGGTTTTTGAAAACTTACCTCTCAATTCAAGTTTCCGGATAGATATAATGACCCGGTTCGATAATTTCGTTGATATGTGGGAGCTGGATGAAACTAACTGGCAATATGGGGTGGCTGCGACTTTCATTCAGGTTCCGGACCCTTCCCATGTAGACAGGGTTAAGGAAATGTTAAGAAAATATATTCCTGTACAGAACGAGGCACGTGAAGACTTTAAAATAACCGATTTCCGGATCATTCCTTTAAAAAAGGTAGGGAAAAACAATCGTGATGTTTGGTCTAACTGGCTCATTAACAGCATGCATCCCGCTGCTATTGTTGCTCCGCCAATCATGGCCATATTAATTTTATTAATTGCCAGTTTTAATTTTACCAATACAGCCATTGCTTCAGCAGGTAAAAGGCTTAAGGAAATTGGTATCAGAAAAGTGATCGGTGGACAGAAACGGCAGTTGGTTGTTCAATTTTTTATGGAAAACCTGATCATTTGCTTCTTTGCACTGATAGTAGCCCTGGCCATTGCTAAATTTCTTGTCCCTGCATACAGCAGCATGTGGGAGTATATGTCCATTGAGCTATCCTTCGCAGAGCATAAAGGCTTCTGGTTATTTTTGGTTTTGCTTCTTTTGCTTACCGGATTCCTGGCAGGTTCTTATCCCGCGTTTTACATCAGTTCTTTCAGGCCTGTAGGCATCCTGCAAGGAAAGATGAAACTGGGTGGAGCTAATGTCTTTTCACGGATCCTTTTGACACTACAGTTCGGTATATCAGTTCTTGCCCTGGTATCGGGAATTTTATTTACACAGAATGCAACCTACCAGGCAACACTTGATCTTGGATATGACAGGGATAAAGTAATTATTGTTCCAAATTATCCTTATGCGGGCAGGCTTCAGGAAGAAACCATGGCTGAGGCAAAAGGGATCAACCAAAGCATAAAGGAAGTACAAAGTTTCCTTGCCCTGATTGCGACTCTGCTGTCGCTTATCGGTATGTATACACTTGTTTCATTGAGTATCATAAACCGAACAAAGGAAGTGGGGATACGGAAGGTTTTGGGAGCTTCGATTGTCGGGATCATGAATAATTTAAACAGGAATTTTATGTACATTCTCTTGATTGCAGCGATCCTGGGTTGTGTTGGAGGATATTATATGTCGGAAATGCTCATGGGCAGTATATGGGATCATTATCTGGACATCAATCCGGTAATATTTGTATATCCGGTTATTTTTATTTTCCTGATTTCCTTTATCACCACCGGTGGCAAGGTTTACCAGGCAGCATCGAGAAATCCTGCTGATTCATTAAGATATGAATAGGTATTAAAAAGTAAGATATTTTAATGTATTGACTTAAAAGATGAATTGTACTCCAAAATAAAACGTTCTTCTTGAATAACTTTCATAAAACACATCACTGTAATCGAAGTTATAATTTACAAGTCTGACATTTTTCCTGTCAAACAGATTATTTGTACTAAAGAATCCGACAATACTGATGTTGTCGTAAAGTGTCCATAATTTTGAAATACTTAAATCGAGTTTTGCATAATCCGGTATCCTTTCCGGCATAATTAAAAAATCGTTATAATTCTTAATTGTTTTTTCATTTTTAAATTCAGAATGAAAAAACATCATTATTTTTTAATATAAACTAAAACAGAAAAGATTACTTCTTTACATCAATGTAATGCTGGAGATCTTTCACATAATCTTCAAATGCCTGAATCCCCTTTTTGGTAATTTTGCAAATTGTTTTAGGTTTTTTCCCCTTAAAAAATTTACGAATGGTAATATATCCGGCATTTGCGAGTTTGTCCAACTGGACACTTAGGTTGCCTGCGGTTGCGTTAGTCTTTTCCTTAATCACAACAAACTCCACTTCTCCCACGCTAATCAAAAGGGATATCACAGCCAGCCGGAGTTGCGAGTGTAATATGGGATCCAGTTTTTGATACATCTATTCCTTTTTCGTTCTTAACAGGTAACCCGGAATCAAATAGCCAAAAACAATAATTGCCGGAGAGATTATCAATTGGTGCTCATAGCTAAGGAAGAATATTAGAATTGCCCCTATCCACATGATTATACCGCCCCAGATCAGAGGCCTGAACTTAAGGATAGTACCTGATAAAAATGTGGCATTTCCGGCAAGCAGGAAAACCAGTGGAGTTACTGCATAGTTTATTTTTGACATGAATATAATAATTATGGAATAACTTAAAAGAAATACCATCCAAACCCAGATATAAACCTTATCAATATGAGTTATTACCTTAGTGGCCTTTCCCTGTTGAAAACCACGGATAAACGATAAAATTAATCCAATGATTGTCACAAGCCATGCAATCTCGGGACGACTGAATTCAGTAAATGTTAATAATAAATAATGCCCAATACTTCCAAGAATTACTATCCATCCCCATAAAAGGAAATAATAACTTTTATCCCGTACGTTTCCTTTTACTGTTTCGATAATTTCATTAATAATCCTTAAACTTTCCTCAGCTGTTAGATCTTTTTTATTTGTTTTCATAGTTTAAATTTTGAAGTAGTTGCAAATATAAAGTAGTTTATTATATAAACCAAATAATTTTACATTTTTTTTTCAATGAACACATGATTTATGGAACGGAGTGCTCATAAGTTGCTGTGCGAATTCCTGCCAACGGCAGGCGGGGATACTGAGCGACCCAGTGAAGTACACTTTGTTTTTTATT
>JAUWBB010000086.1 GCA_030605195.1 Bacteroidota bacterium | reverse complement strand
ATGGTGATCCCGGGACTTGGACAAGTCTATAATAAAAAGTACTGGAAAGTCCCGATTATATATGCTGGTTTTGGAACACTGGTTTACCTGGTTAAATTCAATGGTTCAAGATTTACGAAGTATATCAATGCTTACGGCGATTTTATCGATGATAGTACATCAACAACCCGTTACCTCCCTTTGATAATTGAAGTTGGATTAGATGAAACAAAAATTGTTAAAGAATTATACCCTGATACATATGATCCATCTCAATATGACTGGTTTAAAAACGCTTTACAATTAAATAAAGATTACTACAGGCGAAACAGGGATCTGTCATACATTGGTATAGGATTATGGTATATCCTGAATATTGTGGATGCTTCGGTAGATGCTCATTTATTTGATTACGATATAAGTGATGATTTAAGCTTACACATCGAGCCGGAACTATTTCCGACTTCAAGGTATACTCATACAATGGGAATAAAATTCAGCTTTCGTTTTTAACAAGTTAAATTATTACTTTTGCAGGATTCTAAAATCAAGAAGATGCCACAAAAAATTAAATATATTACTGCAATTCTGCTTATTGTGACTGGTAATTTCGCTTATGGATTTAAAACAGCTAAGGATACCATTCCCATTTCAGAAGAAATACATTTGTTGAATTTTAAAAGTAATCTGGACAGCCTGGTTCATATGTGGTATGTTCAGCATAGCCGGAAACAGGATAGTTTACAATTGTCAGAAATCATTGATAACGATTCCCTGGTACCGGATTTCCCTGATTCAGTGTATGTGGAACGAATAGGGAAAATTCCTTCAGTGGTTGATTTGCAGTATAACCGGATTGTGAGAAACTTTATCAATGTATATACGAAAGAGCGCCGTGAAAATCTTGAAGCAATGCTGGGTTTGACTGATTTTTATTTCCCGGTTTTTAAGGAGATTTTCGATATCTATGGACTTCCAACAGAATTAGTTTACATGACAATTGTTGAATCCGCCCTGAATCCACGGGCTGTCTCAAGGGCTGGGGCAACCGGGATCTGGCAGTTTATGTATGGTACAGGCAAGATGTACGGATTAACAATAAATTCCCTGATCGATGAAAGACGCGACCCGGTAAAATCCACCCATGCAGCCGCCAAGTATCTGAAAGACCTCTATAATATTTATGAAGATTGGATACTGGTAATAGCAGCCTATAATTGTGGGCCGGGCAATGTAAGAAAAGCCATCAGGCGGGCAGGCCGGAAACAAAATTATTGGGACATTTACTACTATTTACCCAGGGAAACACGAGGTCACATTCCGGCATACATAGCAGCAACCTATATAATGAATTATTATCCTGAACATAATTTACATCCGGGGGAGATCGACTTGCCCCTCATCAGGGATACAATCATGATCCATGAAGATCTTCATTTAAAACAAGTTGCGGAGGTATTGGATATCCCTGTTAAAATGCTTAGGGATTTGAATCCGCAGTACAGAAGGGATATTATTCCGGGCAATACAAATAGCTTAGCTATAACATTGCCCTTTAAGTATTCCTTGTCATTTATTGACCTGCAGGATTCCATTTTTGCATATAAAGATTCAATTTATTTTAATCCCCGGGAAAAAATAACCATTCCTACCCGTTCAAGATATGTACATGAACTGCCCACAGGTAAAACAAAACTTTATTATACCGTTAAATCGGGTGATAATCTTGGTTATATTGCCGAGTGGTATCATGTAAGAGCATCAGATCTCAGGTATTGGAATAATATTCGCAGAAACCTCATCAGAACCGGGAAAAAACTGGTGGTGTATGTTTCTCCAAAAAATGCTCAGAAGTATAAGAAAATCAACTCAATGACTTTTGAAGAGAAACAACGAAGCATTGGCAAAAGTTCCACCCGGCCGGAAGAAATTCTGGCAACTACGGAACCATTGGATGAAAATTACATTTATTATAGGATAAAACACGGCGATACGCTTTGGGAGATTGCAAAGAAATATCCGGGAGTAACAGAAACCGATCTGAT
This sequence comes from Bacteroidota bacterium, assembly GCA_030605195.1. GTDB lineage: Bacteria > Bacteroidota > Bacteroidia > Bacteroidales > VadinHA17 > CAZEWS01. The sequence goes on along the minus strand of JAUWBB010000086.1, from coordinate 7,633 downwards.
GAGGATAAATAATCTGAAGAATGCCAAACGAATCATGCCGGGACAAAATATTAAGATCAGGAAAAAAAGCTGAAGAATTTAAACGGCAACTTCTACTCCGGGACTCGGGGTACGAGTGGTTACTAATGGAGTCGGGTGTTTCCACCCGGCTGTATGAAATCCCTGAAAATAAAATAAGGTTTAGCTCAGGAATTTATGCATAATATTCCCCAAATCAGTGTTATTATTCCACTTTACAATGAGGAGCAGAACCTGCCTTTATTACACAAAGAACTTGTAGCCGTATTAAAAGACCTGAACAAATCCTACGAAATAATATTTGTTGACGATGGAAGCAGGGACAACTCATTTGAGACAATTAAAGGCCTTCTCAGGGAGGATGAAAATATTGTCGGTCTGTCGCTTTCCAGGAATTTTGGTCACCAGGTTGCATTGCTGGCAGGGATAGAGCATTCGAGCGGAGAGACAGTAATTATGATGGATGCCGATTTTCAGCATCCGCCGGGCATCATAGAAGACCTGTATAATAAATATTCAGAAGGTTATGATATTGTTAATACCCGCAGGATAGACTCAAAGAAGACCGGATTCCTGAAAAGGGCAACATCTAAACTTTATTATAAACTGATTAATTTACTTTCCGATGTAAAGATTGAACCCGCATCGTCTGATTTCCGTTTAATGAACCGCAAAGCAGTTGAAGCATTTCTGCGGTTCAGGGAAAAGAACCGTTTTACAAGGGGATTGATCAGTTGGATGGGGTTCAGGCAAACCATTGTTGAATACGATGCATCTGAACGTTTTTCCGGGAAATCAAAATATACGGTTCGAAAGATGCTCGGTTTTGGCATGGATGGTATTACTTCATTTTCATCTAAACCATTGCGTGTTACCTACTATATAGGTTTTGTTATTGTTATTCTGGGTCTATTTTATGCTTTGTATGCAATTGTACAGCATTTCAGAGGGGCAACTGTTCCGGGATGGACATCCATACTGGTATCGGTGTTGATCATCGGTGGTGTTCAACTCCTGAGTCTGGGCATTATCGGGGAATATATCGCCCGGATCTATAATGAAGCAAAAGGAAGACCGGTCTATTTTATCAGGGAAACTGCCACTAAATAACCTGACACCATTTTGTGTAAGAAACTTGTCTGATATTGAGGGAAAGAGTACAAATTATTCTATTATAGGTTTTCTGGTATTTCTGTCGAACTGGTATTCCCCGAATTTAAGTATTTTGAGATCGCCGCACCGGAAATCTTTTTCGGGTTTGTCTAATACATTCCTGATAGCAAGCGTATCAAGATCGTTTGTGATCACAAAATTAAATTCAGGTTCCCCATATCGGCCTTTTCCGTTCTTATAATACCAGTTCTGATTTGTTACATGATACCAGATAGCCATATCGTGGTGAACCGTATAAACCCTGACATCCTTTCCGGAAAACATGGTGATCAGTTTTGCATTCCAGTAATGTGCCACTCCATATCTTAAATTGTGTTTTTCTGCCATTTCATCCACACACCTGACAATTTCCGGATAATAGTTCAGGAAATCCGCCATCCCTTTCTTTATATTGTGATTCTTAATGTATGATATGGTATATACCATTAAATAAACTGAAACAATCAAAATAACGGGATTAAAGACAAGGCGAAAAATCTTGTTTTTTGAGAAATAAAAAAAGATATAGGCATAATTGAAAATTCCAAGATAAATAAAGTAAATGTTATACCGTAATATAGCCGGGCTATAATAGGTCCCGTTTATTACCGGCGTAAACAATACAATTACACTAAATACAACAGAAAATAACACGTACCCGGTTTCCTGGAAAAACTGTATATCAATACCTGTTTGTTTTATTATCTTACGTAATTGAATTATCAGAATATAGGTTAAAATAAAAAAAGAGAATACAGTCAGCAGTACGATCAGACTACGATAATCTACAGAGGATAAATAATACTTGTATTGTCCTATCATCGTGTGAAAGGAATCCCCGATGTTTTCAAAATTGAATATCTTACCTTTTGTGCCTATGATATGTACAAAACCTGAGTTTTTTATAAGCAGGAACAGGGAATAACCGGTTAGAAAATATGCGATATTAACTGTCAATATCCTAATAACCCTTTGCCTGTATTCTTTTATGAAGAGAAAAAAAGTAAAAACAATTAATGGAATTGTATACTTATCTTCAAATTGCCTGTCAGAGTTTGTCCCTGAATACCCAAATCGAAACAACCGGACCAGTTAATTTTTTTTTTCAAGGTTCAGGTATTTAAAAGTGAAAAGAAGACAAATGAGCGTATTGATAAAAGCACCTAAATGGTAACTTATGCTTAATAAGTAGAAGGTGAAAACGAAATCACCGTTTTTTATGGTTACCATGAAAAAAAGCAACATCAGAAAATTGGCTGCAGATAAATAATTTAGCGAGATCACCCTGAAAACAAACCTAAACAAATGGTAAATAAGAAGCAGAATGATAAGGTATTGTGCAATACTGTAAACAAGCGAGGCTAAAATGAAATCACCAAAAATTTTATGAAAAATAAAAAAGAAGATCATATCAGGGAAAAAGTTAGGCGCAGCATTCAGGTGCCAGCCACTTATTCCGGATTTGTCAAGAAAAATGTCCTTGTAGATTGATTGTAAATACAGAGTATCGGAATTAAAATATGTGTTTAGCTGGTTTTCAGTTAAACCGGAAAAAACAAAAACCACAAATCCAATGTTTACCAAAACACTGAACAGGTATATAACCAGATCCCATCTCCGGTAAATTACCCCGGGAAATTTCATAATAGTTATTTTAAAAAACCATAATATACGAATTCCCGGAAGATTTTATTTTCGGATAGTGATATTTGTAAAGAAAGACTGAAAAGAATAACAGGGATAAGGCTACGGGACAACGTAATTGAACATAGTATCTGTGCGACAGGAATCCCGTAAAAATTTATTCTTTTTATATAACCGGATATTAAATAGTATCAATACATTTGTATTTTCTTAACAAAACTTTTTTTAATTAGATTGGTTTGAGCCAAATAAAGATCATTTACCGGATACTGCTTTATTTGTCGATATTTTTTTTTGTACTATATCTCTATAATGCAGATTATATAGTATTTTCTCAATTCCGGTTCAATTATCTCTATCTGATCCTGTCATTAATCTTACTCTGGGGAGGTTTTGTATTAAGCACGGTCAGTTGGTGGAATGCTCTTAAAGTACATCATGTAAAGATTAAAGTTAAACCCGCGATAGTATCTCACGGTATTTTAGTTTTCGCAAAATATATTCCGGGGAAAATTTGGGTTATACTGGGAAGAGCATCAAAGATTGTACAAGAGGGTATATCACTTAAACTAACATCCATGGTATCCCTCAAGGAGCAATTAATATATGTCCTGCTGGGATTGGTTATCAGTTTTATTCCAATGGTATGGTATTATGGATTCGGGTATTTTTCCCTTATTGTATCTCTCACGATTATCTTATTGGTTATAATACTATTTTCAAAGTATATTCATAACCTTACCCTGAAAATCTTAACCCGGTTATTTAAAAGAGAATTTAATTTACCACTTCTTCAATACAGGGATGCACTGAATATTGGATATTTTATTTTACTTTATTGGGGATTTTGGATTATTGCATTTTACTTTTTTTTAAAATCCGTTTTACCCGGTGCTTCTTTTGACCTTTCATTTGCCTTCCCATTGAGTGTATCATACGGTGTATTAGCTGTTTTTGTCCCGGGAGGAATTGGAGTAAGAGAAAGCATTTTAGCCGGTTATTTGATCACAGCGGGTGTTAATACTGAAATGTCTGTAACAATCTCAATAGTATCAAGACTATGGTTTATTACCGGAGAGATTTTTTTATTTTCTCTTGCCGTTTTATTGAATAATTTAAACAGGGATTACAAGATAAAAAAATCATCAGCCTGAAAAATTCATTTATACAGCCTCTCATTATCCTGCATGTCCATCCACATAGCAAATAACAGGGACTGGAATCCGCTTATGAACAGGAAAACAAATGCCAATACCGTTGTAGGATTGGCATCAATCCCTAAAATTACCAGTCGTAATATTTTGATGATGTAGGGTATGGATATCAGCAATAATACCAGGGCCATATGGTAAAGGATAAACAAGGGATGAAAGTCCCTGAACAGATATTTTATCCATAATCGTTTGAAAAAAGATCTTAGCAACATCATGCTGATTGGCAAAATAACTTTAAATATTTTCATTTTAGACTTTTCACCTATGGAATAAACAGGTTTTATTTCCACTTCTTTCAGGGTGCAGAAAGCAATGTTTAACTTTACCAGAATATCATTTGGGTATCCATAGCTTTTATAAAGCTTCTTTAAGTTAATAGCATGCAAGGCATCTTTTGAAATAGCGGTAAAGGCGGTTTGTGTATCTGATACATGCCAATATCCTGATGCAATTTTTGTAAGTATTGATAATATTGAATTTCCCAGAAATCGTACACGTGGAATAACTAACCAGGCACTTCTGTGTAAAAGTCTGTTACCCTTTACATAATCAATTCCTTCTTCTATTACCGGTTTGCAGATCTTATTAATTTCTCCCGGATCCATTTGACCGTCACCATCTATTTTAACAATACAGTCAATATCATGATCCTTGCACCACTTGTATCCAGTGGCAACAACAGCTCCTACACCGGCATTTTTCTTATGATTTATAAGTATTATTCTGTCATCATCGGGATTTTTATTTACCACTTCACTTGGTGTGAAAGCTTGAATTTCAGCTACTAATTCCTGTTGGATCAGAATGTCAGCAAGATTATATTTATTGCGTTCAATTTTGTTATAAACATTCTTTATCTTAATTGTTTTTGTTTTATCTTTCCCAATATACTTTTCTATCACATTACCTGTATTATCTTTTGAAAAGTCATTTACGATGACTATTCTGTCAACAAAATCAGGTATGGTTTCGATAACCTTCCCGATTTGCTTTTCTTCATTGTAAGCTGTAATAACTACTGCAATTGTTTTATTATTTAACATTAGTATTGATTGTTTTCGAATAACCAAACTGCATCAAGGTAAATCATTGAATCAAGATCAATATTCCGTTTTCTTGCCTTCTTTTCTATATATTTCATCATATCAGGCTTAGACCTGATTGATTCTTCTAATTTATTAACAATAATTTGCTTTTTATACTTCTCGAGTTTTGAATTTTCAAAAATGCTCTTTGCATGATTTGAAATCATTGTATCCAAAGGAATTGATTCAATTTCTGATTTTTTTTGCAACGAGTCGATTAATGCACTATTTGATCTGATTTCTTTTTTGATCTCTCTCATTATCTCTTTTGCGGAAGCTGATAAGCTGGTTTTTTTCTTTTTTTCAGGTTTAATTTCAACATAAATTCCTTCTCTGGCTTTTTCATAATCCGGTAGAGTAATAATTTCCCAATAGTGTGTAGTGGGTTTTAGCCGTAGAAAATTTTCCCAGTAAGCTTTTTTATTCATCCACCAATAATGTATGGCCTGGTGATTATACTGGCTGATCTGAAATGTATTGTACCATATCAGGCAAGCGATAAAAATCAGCGATACAATTCTGATAATTTTCTTTTTTCTTAATGCAAAATCAACGAATGCTGCAAATGGTATTGCCAGGATCCCGTATGAATCAATAAAAGACCTCAGGCCAAAAGCTCCTCCATACCACCAGCACCACCACGAAGAAAGAACATAAATGTTTAAAACGGTAAAAATTAAAATTGGAATAAAAAGCCCTTTTGCTTTTTTTGTCAGGAGAAAAATTCCAGCTAATGCAAGAATCATCAGGGGGGTATATACCAGCCATCCTTTTTTATAGCTTATTAATATGTTAAATATCTGTGGATTGTTGAAAAAGAATTTTCCTCCGGCCTCACCATAGGAGTAGTACAGATAGCTTCCTGAAACGTACTTCCAGTATAGAAATTGTGGAACCCAAACCGCGATAAATGCCAGAATCATCAGGAGTATCCAGTGAAAATTCTTAATATAAAAAAGTATCCGGTCCTTAAATTCTTTTATTGATTTTATGTTCCATAAAAGCAGGAGAATAAGAACAAGTATGTTGGTCGGACGAATAAGGGTGATCAGGCCGCTTAAAAGGCCTATTGATAAACCGGTAATTACACATGGCCTTTCATAATATTTGATTACAAGGTAAATGAAGGCCGTGATAAGTGCGAAATTATAAACATGGGGCATAGCTGCACTGTAGGAGGCGTAATACAATAAATTTGTTCCGATTACTATGGCAAAGAGAGTGATAGCGGATACATATTCAGAATAATACCGGGCAAGGATCTTTCTTAAAAAGTATAAGCCTGAAGCAAGGTAGAAAAGAGCACTGAACACTAAAGCGAATCTGTACGGTTTTGTATATCCATCAGCTTCATAATCAGAAAGTCTGGCATATCCATGTGCCACCAGGAAAAAAGGAGAATAGAGGATTGACATTCCCATAGTGGTAATAATAGCATTTTTCCTGGTAGGAGTGCTGACAGGCCATATTAAATCGCCGAATTTGTCAATATTCTCTTTCCTGAAGTCCAGTGAGATATCCTTGTAGATAAATACAGCAGGCAGATAAGCGTAATAAGACTTAATGTCCCATTCGATTACCCTTTCTTCCGAATCCCATTGATGATGCTGGAAATTCAGGAATATTATGCAAATTATAATTACACAGTTTGTAATTTTGGGGAGATTGTTTTTAATGACTGAATATATGCCGGGTGTATTCATGAACAGACCAGAAATCGTTAATTCGGGTAATTTATTGAAACCTGTTTTCTAATTTTTTGCGATCGGGTGAGCAAAAGCGATTACATCTTTTCCCGTAATTTGTTTTTCGCAGAGAATAATCAACCGTTCCAAAACGTTGCGGAATTCCCTGATGTTTCCCGACCAGTTGATTTTCTGAAGTTCTTTTATGGCATCACCGGCGATGATTTTTGGGCTCATACCATACTCCTCACAAATCAGCTCGTTGAAATGCCCGGCAAGTAAAGGTATATCTTCTTTACGGTCATTAAGCGTAGGCACGTCTATTAAAATTACGCTTATCCTGTGATAAAGGTCCTCCCTGAAGTGGTTTTCCCTGATTTCTTCCTGTATGTTTTTATTGGTTGCAGCGATAATTCTCACATCAACATTGATGTCCTTGTCGCTGCCTACACGGGTGATCTTGTTTTCCTGCAACGCCCTGAGAACCTTGGATTGGGCTGAAAGGCTCATATCGCCGATTTCATCAAGGAATAAAGTGCCGCCATGAGCCTGTTCAAATTTCCCTTTTCGTTGCTTGATGGCTGAAGTAAAGGAGCCTTTTTCATGCCCGAACAGTTCACTTTCGATTAGTTCAGAAGGTATAGCGGCACAATTCACTTCAATAAAAGGCATTTCAGCACGTTTACTTTTTTCGTGCAGCCATCGTGCAACCAGTTCTTTACCTGTTCCGTTATCTCCGGTAATCAAAACTTTGGCATCCGTTGGAGCAACACGTTCGATCATTTCCTTTACCTTATTGATCGCTTTGGAATCCCCGATCATTTCATGTGTTTTG
>JAUWBB010000293.1 GCA_030605195.1 Bacteroidota bacterium | reverse complement strand
ATCAGAGACCCTAAGGGTTTTTTGCCACAGGCATCCCTTCGGAAAAAACCCTTAGAGTCTTAATTCTAATATTCGTGTATTTTTTGGCAGAAAATCACAAAATACAAATCACAAAAATCAAATAAAATCAAAATTCAAAATAACAATGACCGAAACTTGTTTGAAATTTTTGAAATTGATATTTGTAAATTATTTGTTATTTGGTACTTGATTATTGGAATTTCCGTTTTATCCGGGTTAGGGTCTTTAGCATTTATACCACCTTCTCACTCAAATATCTTTCCGCATCCAATGCTGCCCTGCAGCCTGAACCGGCAGCCGTTACTGCCTGGCGGTAACGGGAATCCTGTATGTCTCCACAGGCAAATACACCGGGAACATTTGTTTTCGCCGTATCAGGCAGTGTTTTAACATATCCTGTTTCATCTCTTTCAAGGTAATCCTTAAATATCTCTGAATTAGGAACATGCCCGATAGCGAGGAAGAACCCGTCGATCTTGATCCTGACTTCTTCTTCTTCCGGGGTTCCTTTTTTCTTAATCAATACAGCCCCTTCAACAACCCCGTCACCAAACAGGTCTTTGGTGTTATGTTCATATAAAATTTCAATATTTCCTTTGTTGGTTACCCTTTCCAGCATGATCTTTGATGCCCTCATAAAGGTTTTACGGATGATAATGTATACTTTATTACATAGATTGGAAAGGTACAATGCCTCTTCGCATGCGGAGTCACCGCCACCTACCACTGCAACATCTTTTCCCTTGTAAAAAAAACCATCACATGTAGCACAGGCTGAGACTCCCGACCCGGCGTATTTTTGTTCAGCATCGAGTCCCAGGTACCTTGCTGTTGCCCCGGTTGCAATGATCACCGTATCTGCTTCGATCACGGTTTTGTTATCGATGGTAACTTTATGAGGTAATGTTGAAAAATTGGCAGCGGTTGCCAAACCGAATCGGACATCCGTACCAAACCGTTCAGCTTGTTTTTTCAGGTCTTGCATCATTTCCGGTCCGGTAATTCCTGACGGATAGCCCGGAAAATTTTCCACCTCGGTGGTAGTGGTAAGCTGGCCTCCGGGTTGCAGACCTTCATACATTACAGGCCTTAGATTGGCCCTGGCTGCATAAATGGCAGCCGTATACCCGGCAGGACCTGAACCGAGGATCAGGCATTTTACTTTTTCAATTTTCTCACCTGTTTTTTGAGTATCCTTGTTTTCCTCAAGATTATCCATTGGTTTAAAAAGCTCCATTATTTTGCAATTTTAATAATTACTATAACATATTCCCCTTAAAAAAGGGGGTTAGGGGGATGTTTTATATGTAATATGGTTACCTCTAAAATATCCCTATCGTCCTCTTATTTGGAGACAATTTGCTAATTGTAAGTAGAACTCACAAATTGAATACATGTTAAATTTAAATAAATAAATTAAGAGTTAATGGCTTTCTTCAGACAATATCCGTACCAAATTTAAATTCCTGAAAATTTTGCAGATTCCCGTGAGTTTTTTAATTTAGTATGTCGTTTTCGGGATGTAGCTCAGCCAGGTTTAGAGTACACGTCTGGGGGGCGTGGGGTCGCGAGTTCAAATCTCGCCATCCCGACAAAAGACAAAAAGATCAAAACATTTGTTTTGATCTTTCTTTTTTTCAGGCAGCCGCCAAAAGCTTGCTTTTGCAAGGCTTCCTGAAAAAAAGAAAGGCCTCTGCCGTAGGCAGTGGTCTTTTTGTCTTTTAGTTACTACCCCAACCGAGATCACGGCCGCTCCTTCGTCACGGCCGTGATCTCGGCCATCCAATTCTTGCTTTCATAAGCTGCTGAAACCGGTCTGTTTCATAGTTTGAATCACCCCAAAACGAGATCACGCTCCCGGCGCAAGCCGGGAGCGTAATCTCTGAGTTGGCAGGAAACTTGTTTTCAAAAGTGACGAGAAACAAAAAAACCTTGCTTTCAGGAACCTGAGAGCGGTCTTTTTCATGTTTTGAATCGCTCCCCAAACAATTGTAATCGTAGATTAGGCTTGAAAATTTATCTTTATCCTCCCATGTATTTGAGCAGTAAAAAAAGGGACGATTGTTTGGTATAATGATTTCTAGCAAATGCAGTTATAATTGAATTTGCTGGTTTATTATAGTTCATCTTTTCTGATTCTCACTTTTACCAATTATTCTTTTAAACATACCATATATAAAGAGAAAAATTACAGAAAGAATGTCTGTTTGAAATCCAATATTTGAATTATCTGCCAGCATTAGTCCCAACTGATTACCAAATGGATAATCATTAATTACATATGCCCAGGTTGATGATGGCTTCTTAATCCTTAGATCTGATAGGTTGATCTTTTCATTTTCCAATACATATTTTACTTTGCTATGAATCTCACTGTCAATATCACTACATAATGCTTTAAAGCAACCATCGGCTTTTTTTTGAAATTCTCTTAAAGGATTTTGCCCGCCAATCCTAAGCAGGTGTATTCCTTCTCTTATCTCTGATAAATAATCAAGATGCGCCGACCAGAATTTATCGTATTGATATAGAATAATTTCTTTCAGTATTATTAGGAGATTCTCATCCACATTTTCAATAACTTTTTTTTGCGAAATAATATTAGGTTTCAAAATAATATCTTTATCTTCAAGGATTCTCTCCCTTTCGTTTTGGAGTATTATTCTTTGTTTTTCAATGAACGAAGAATAATCGTATAGCGATCTCCTCATGTCAAACATCTGTCCTTCGATTACCCTCTGGATATGATTAATATATTCCAACCGGATTCTGTCATTTAATGTACTAACCTTAACATTCCTGTACCTCTTTGGTAATGATTCTTTTAACTTATATTTTACCATTAGGTCGTCTTCGAAACTTATAAAAAATCTTGAAACACCAGGATCCCCCTGCCGTCCAGATCTACCCCTTAATTGCCAATCAATTCTTGAACTCTCATGTCTGTTTGTACCGATAACATAAAGACCGCCAAGCTCAATAAGCTTTTCTCTATCAATATTTTCTTTCCCTCCAAGAATAATATCTGTTCCCCTTCCAGCCATATTTGTTGATATGGTTACTGTATCCTTCATTCCAGCTTTAGCAATAATTTCTGCTTCTAATTCGTCATTTTTAGCATTCAATACCTCACATTTTATATTATTTTCTTTAAACCGTTTTGCCAGTTCCTCAGATTCTTTTACTGTAAGTGTACCAATTAATATTGGTTGTCCGCTTTTGTGAACTTTTTTCACTTCTTCGACTATTGCTTGATTCTTCTCCTCTTTAGTAGCAAATATCAGATCAGGATGATCTATTCTTATGCATTTTTTATTAGGGGGAATTACAGCAGTCCTGAGATTATAGAAATATTCAAATTCCTCTGTAGATTGTTGTGCCGTACCAGTCATTCCCGCAATTTTTGGATATTTCTGTATCAAATGTTGGAGTGTAATGGAATTGAGTATCGTTCCTTCCGACTTGATCTTAATATTTTCTTTTGCTTCAACAGCAGTTTGCAAGCCGTTTCGCCACTTCCTATCTTCAACAACACGACCTGTAAACTCATCGATAAGTTTTATTTCGTTATGTTTAACAATATAGTCAACATCTTTTTTTAACAAATGTCTTGCCTGTAGAGCGAGATTTATGGCGGAATGTAGTTCCAAATTACCACCCGATTGAAGATTGGTAATTGAAAATTCATTCTCAACCTTCTCAATCTCCTTTTCTGTTAAAAATATATTTCTTGAATACTCATCTGTCCCAAACTCTTTCTGATATTCCAAAGAAGCAGTAAAACGGGCTATTTTGTAAAAATCAATATCCGACTCTATAATGTTGCCGGCTAACACAAGAGGATTCCGTGCTTCATCAATTAATATTGCATCAGCTTCATCAACAATTGCGTAATTAAAAGGCTGTAATGTAATATCATCTTTATCATACGCAATTAATGAACGCAAATAATCAAACCCAACTTCTTTTGCTGTGGCATATGTAATATCACATTTGTAGGCATTTTTCTTTTGAGATTTATTCATTTTTTCACTAATATAACCAACAGATATACCTAGAAATCTATAAATTGGGTTCATCCAATTTGCATCTCTTCTTGCCAGATAATCGTTAAAAGTCAGAATATGTACTCCTTCCCTTTTCATGGCATTTAAGTACGCCGGGAAAACTGCCGTCAAGGTTTTTCCCTCACCCGTCTGCATTTCTATTAGTTTACTATGATATAGTGCTATGGCCCCTATTATTTGCACATTAAACGGACAAATTTTATGTTGCCTGACGCATACTTCTTTCACCAGCGCATAAGCCTGTACAAGTAAATCATCTAACTCATGATTGTTTTGTTTCCTTCACTTGAAAACCATACCACTATTTCACTTCAAAAGTATACCACTTTAA